>CALZCU010000107.1 GCA_945632055.1 uncultured Ruminococcus sp.
AGGGTATTTAAACCTTATGAGGTTTATTTTTTTATGAATGTTTTATATGATGGCTGTTTTTTAGGCATCAAATTTTGAAGGGGGTAATATTGCCAAGAACGCTTTTAAAATTGAATATTAATTGTTACCATTTAAATTTAAATCTAACATATGCTGATATGTAATCAAGGGGTTAAGACGAAGAACGCTTAACCCCATTTTTAATTATATCATTTTGCTTTTGTACAAGGTAATCGGTAGTATTTTCTTTGAAAATCTCCACCGCTCCACCTTGACAAGGAAAAGTTTGTGATAATCTGAAAATTTTTATCATAAATAAATTCTTCTGTGCTTTGGTATCATAAATTTTAAAATTGATAGTAATTTGTTTTTCAATTGTCAGTAAAAATGCGATTAAACCGCAGAAAATTGACAGTAAATTGACAGTAAGTTTGACAGTAATTTAACTTATTTTAACTAAATTCAACTTAACTCAAACAAACTTTTCAATACCTCAAAAAGTCAGTGTTTAAGCCATTTTCGGGCATTTTAAGAAAATTTGGCAAAAAGAAAAAGGCGGTTAAAAAACCACCTTTTTTGGTCGAGGTGACAGGACTTGAACCTGCGGCATCTTGGTCCCAAACCAAGCACTCTACCAAACTGAGCTACACCTCGGTATTCTGTCGCTTTTGCGACAGATATTATGTTGTATAGAAAACTTCTCAATAAGAGTCGGGCAAGTGATATTGGGCAATATCAATCTGTCTGCTCGAATTGCGTGTCGAGGTACTCGACTATTGTATAGGATACTTCTCAATAACGGTCGGGCAAAAAGATTGGGTAATATCAACATTTCTGCTCGAATTACAGGCGGTGGTATACCGCCGAATTATGGGCTGAGAAACTCGACCTTTTTATTATACATTAGGTCATTTTGTTTGTCAACTACTATTTTGCCTGCCGTCATTGTGCAGGGCTGAGCCGCTGTGCAGATTGAGCGCCCTGCGTAGCTGATTTGCAATGCTACATCATAGACAGCTTTAGATATATCTCGGAAGCGGAGTCGAAATACAGCTTACAATTGTATTTTTCGGCTTCCTCCTTTGTTCTGAAGCCCCAACCGTAGAGAGCCGCACCGAAGTCCATTCCGATGCTTTGTGCGCCGACTGCATCAACATCGCTGTCGCCTATCAGTATGCTGTCCTCAACGCTTACTCCTGTTTGCTCACAAGCCTGCAAAAGCAAATCCTTCTTTGTGAGGTTGGTGTTTACATCGGTTGCGCATACTGCGTCAAAAAGATTCTGAATCTCATAAACCTCCAGCATATCAGAGGTGAACATTCTGTGCTTCTGCGTTGCTATTGCAAGCTTACAGCCGTCCTTCTTGAGCTTTTTAAGAGCGTTTTCAATTCCCGGATACATCAGGAACATCTCCTTACCCTTCTGCGAATAGAGCTTGCTGTAGTTGTTAGCCGCATATTCAATTTCATCTTCCTTCATACCAAAGAGCTTCTTAAAGCCCTGCTCAAGCGGTATTCCGATTACTCCGTAAAGCGAGCTGTGGTCAACAGGCTCATAGCCCATCGCTGTTGCCGTCGTGTTGAAGCAATAGAGTATTCCCGGAGAGGTATCTGCCAAGGTTCCGTCAAATCCGAATATAATTAGCTTTTTCATATAATCACCCAAATCAAACACACAATACACTGCACCGTTCATGGTGCATTTCAATACTATCAGAATATGAACACATAGCTGGAATAATACCGCATAATTTTGCAATTGCAAAGTAAGATTATACCTATGTAGTATAATTTTATTATAGCATCAGCAATATATAATTACAATAGTTTTTTTAAATTGCAAATACAATTTTTTCAGTCAAAAAGCGAGTCCATCAGACTTTTTATCTTCTCTTTCCTTTTTTCTGTTTCTGCTTCATCAAGGAAGTAGCTTCCCTCCTCAAAATACAGCACATCGCCCTCCTTGATATTCTTCGGGAGCGATTTTATTTCAAGGCTGACGCACTTGCCGTTTTCACATTCAAGCACAGCCATATTTTCTTCAAATCGGTCAACTGTAAATCTTTTCATTGTTTATCTCTCCTGTTTAATTGATGTTTTGCCGCTGTTTACGGAAATTTCATCTCCGTCTGAGGCAAAGACAACTGTTTTGTCCTTGTCTGTTCTGAACACCGTTATGCCGTAGTTGCTCAACAGCTTGAGAGTATTTTTGTGAGGGTGACCGTAGTCGTTATTCTTCCCTACGGATATTACTGCATACTTCGGATTAACCTTGTCTAAAAACTCACTATAGGTTGAGGTTTTACTGCCGTGATGTCCGACCTTGAGAACATCGGCGGAAATGTCGGTTTTAATCTTGCTTAGCTCCTCCTTCTCCGCATCGCCCGTAAAGAGAAAGCTGTTGTTTTTATAGCTCAGCTTAATTACGGCAGAACTGTTGTTGAGGTTTTCGCTGTCAATTACAGACGGAGCCGCAACGGTGATTTTGTAGTCGTCATTTTCAGCAATTGTCAGTCCTGCCTTTGCAGATTTTATTTTAAGTCCCTTGTCAGACACAGCTTCAAGCAGGTTTTCATAGGTTTTTGTATTCGCTGACACCTTCGGCATAAAAACCTCGCCGATGTCCATATGCCTGATTATGTATGCCATTGAGCCGATGTGGTCAGCGTGAGGGTGCGTTGCCGCAAGATAATCGACCTTTTCGTAACCGCACTCGTTTATATAGCTTATTATTCCGTTGCCGTAATAGTTTTCTCCTGCGTCAATCAGCATTGTTTTTCCGTCGGGCAGTTCAATGAAAATTGAATCCCCCTGCCCTACATCAAGAAAATGAACGCTGAGCCTGCCGTCAAAGGCATCATTTCCGGACACAATTTTTTCGGATAATGAGCAGGAGCAGAGTTGGAATGCCAAAACAAAAGCAAGGATAATACCGGCAAGTTTTATTATATTATGTTTAAAATTAATATTCATTTATTCTCTCCAAATTGAATTATACTTGCCTATATTTTAACACAATACGAAATTTTTGCAATAGTTCATTCTCATTTGTTTACATTTCGAAAACTGTGAAAGCTGTGTGAAAACCGAGTCATTTTGCTTGACCGTTAAAAATTGAAATGGTATAATTATATGGAAATATTATGAGCAGATTTTGTGTCGGTTTACCTCGAAAAAAGGTTGATTTCGGCATAAAATCTGCTCTATATTCATATTACAAAGTGAAAGGAGTAAATATATGGTAAAAACATTAGCAAAGCATATTAAAGGCTTTGTAAAGGAATCGGTTATGACTCCTCTGTTTATGATTCTTGAGGTCGTTATGGAAACGATAATTCCTCTGCTTATGGCTTCGATGATTGACGACGGCATCACAAAGGGCAATATGAATCACATTCTTTTTATCGGTCTTTTGATGATAGGCTGTGCCGTTGTCGGACTGTTTGCAGGAATTATGGGCGGTGTTTACGGTGCAAAGGCTTCCGCAGGCTTTGCCAGAAACCTGCGTATGGCTATGTTTGAGAATATTCAGACATTTTCATTTGCAAACATCGACAAATACTCAACGGCAGGTCTTGTTACAAGAATGACCACCGATGTGTCAAATATGCAGATGACATATCAGATGCTTCTCAGAATGTGCTTCAGAGCACCCTTCAGCCTTATATGCGCTATGACAATGACGATGATAATCAACGCAGAATTAGCAAGCGTTTATCTTGTTGCGATTGTATTTCTCGCCATTGTAATCGGTATTCTGCTCAAATTCACCTATAAGTACTTTATTCAGGTGTTTGAAAAATATGACGAGCTTAACGCAAGCGTACAGGAGAATGTTTCTGCTATAAGAGTTGTCAAGGCTTTTGTAAGAGAGGAACACGAGGTTAAGAAATTCAACAAAGCCGCCAACAGCCTTTACAGGCTTTTTGTCAAGGCTGAAAATGCAATGGTGTCCGTTTCTCCCGTTATGATGCTTACGGTTTACGGCTCGATTATCGCAATAAGCTGGTTTGGCGCAAATATGATTGTCGGCAGTAAGCTGACAACAGGCGAGCTTACAAGTATGCTTACCTACTGTATGAACATTCTTATGAGCCTGCTTATGGTTGCTATGGTGTTTGTTATGCTGACAATGAGCCTTGCAAGCGCAAAGCGTATTACGGAGGTTCTTGACGAGGACTCAACTCTGAAAAATCCCGAAAAGCCCGATTATGAAGTCAGGGACGGAAGCATTGATTTTGAAAATGTTTCGTTCAGCTACAATACAACAAGTGAAAAGCCTGTACTTGATAACATTAACCTTTCCATTAAATCGGGTGAAACAATCGGAATTATCGGCGGAACAGGCAGTTCAAAAACAAGCCTTGTCAACCTTATCGGCAGACTGTATGATGTAACTAAAGGCTCTGTTAAGGTCGGCGGCAAGGATGTGCGCAGCTATGACCTTGAAACTCTGCGTGATGAGGTTTCGGTTGTACTGCAGTCAAATGTGCTTTTCAGCGGAACTATTCTTGACAATCTGCGCTGGGGCAATGAGAACGCCACCGAGCAGGATTGCATAAACGCTTGCAAGCTTGCCTGCGCCGACGATTTTATTCAGAGCTTCCCCGATAAGTACAACACCTACATAGAGCAGGGCGGCACGAATGTTTCGGGCGGTCAGAAGCAGAGAATCTGCATTGCAAGAGCCTTGCTGAAAAAGCCTAAAATCCTTATTCTTGACGACTCTACAAGTGCTGTTGATACTGCAACGGACGCAAGAATAAGAAAAGCCTTCAGCGAGGAAATCCCTAACACAACAAAGATTATAATTTCTCAGCGTATTTCAAGCGTTGAAAATGCCGACAGAATAATCGTAATGGACGACGGTGAGATAAGCGCAGTCGGCACACACAGCGAGCTTGTAAAATCAAGCCCGATATACAGCGAAATCTATTCTGCCCAGAC
>CALZCU010000108.1 GCA_945632055.1 uncultured Ruminococcus sp.
AGGGGAGCTGTCATTTTGCTTGCAAAATGACTGAGGGGTGGAGATGAACTTTTCCAATAAAATATAAGTTCATCTAACCTTCCACCCTTCCGTCACTGCGGTTGCAGTGACACCTTCCCTCAAGGGAAGGCCTATATAAATAATAAAAGTTGAATATTTCTGAATCTATGATTCTGCTTTTTCAACAGTTCAAATTATTTTAAATTAATATTTTTAAAATTAAAAGCTGTTTCAGATTAAGGTTTTCCAAAATCTGAAACAGCTTATTTTTGTAATGTTTTATTTTATATCCTTTTTTTCATATTTTAAGAATGCCGCCGCAATACCTATGACCGTCAGAGCAAATCCGACACATATATATTTAATGTCAAGGCTTGCGTTTGTGATAATTTCAGCACCGTCTGTATATCCGAACGGGGTTATGTACTTTAAAAATTTTGCACTCTCGGTCAGATTGGAAATAATGTTGAGGAAATAGAACAGGGCGGCAAGTCCGAGTCCCAAGCCGATTCCTCCCCTGCTGATAAACGCAGATATTCCGAAGCATATTGATGCCGTTTCAATCTGAAGCAGGAAGTATGCAAGGAACATCAGGAAAAGCTTCTGAAAATCAGGTGCTTCTCCGACTGCAAATATTGAAGCGACTGAAACTGCAATTACAACAGCATTAAAAATTATAATCTGAACTAAAACGGCAAGCAGCTTCTGAGCCACTGTCTTTCGGCGGCTTATCGGGTGAGTGAGCAAAAACTCAGCCGTCTGCTCCTTTTCCTCCTTGGCTAACGCAGATATTCCGAGCAGAGCCGCAAAAAACGCTCCTCCAAGTCCCAGCACATTTCCACATTCAACGCCGAAAAAGCCGATAAATTCACCGAAATTTATCTTATCCATACCAAAAGCAGAGGAAAAACTGCCCATATCGGAAAACATTCCGCTTATTTCTCCCATCTGCCCTTTCATTTCGGGATAAATCATTACGCAAACGCCAAGCATAAAGGCTACTACCGCCGTCCATATAATCAGTGTAATCCGTCCCGACCTCAGCTCGTGCTTAAACAAAGTCATATTACTTTTCCTCCTTTTCATAGTAGTGCATAAATATTTCCTCAAGGTCAGGCTCGGTAATATTTACATCGGTCAGAGGAAGACTGCAAAGAGCCTGCAAAAGAGTATTCACGCTTCCGCTGTATAAAAAGCTTACAGAATCACTGTAAACCTTAATGTCCCTTATATTATGTATCTGCGGCGGAGCGGCAACACCTCTGACGGTCACTCTTTTAGCGTCTGTGTGTCCGAGCCTTTCAATGCTGTCCGAAACAAGCAGTCTGCCCTCACGAATTACTGCAGCGTGTTTGCAGTATCTCTGCACCTCTGAAAGAATGTGAGAGGAAAGAAAAATTGTAGTGCCCTCACAGTTGCGTTCATCAAGAATATTGTAGAACTCCTTTTGCATAAGAGGATCAAGGCCGCTTGTCGGCTCGTCAAGCACACACAGCCTCGGCTTGTGCTGTAGGGCGCAGACAATCGAAACCTTTTTCCGATTGCCGAGCGACAGCTCATTTATCCTCTTTCCCGTATCAAGCTCAAGCCTTTTGCAAAGACTTTTAGCTTCGGCGGAGCAGTCAAGCCCTCTCAGATTTGCGGAAAGCCTTATAATCTCACTGACCCTCATTTTTCCGTAGAAGGTTGCTTCGGAGGGCATATATCCAATGTCGGCGAGTATTTCATCCTTTTGAGAGGTAATATCCCTGCCGAATATCTGCGCCGAGCCGCTTGTCGGTGAAATAAGTCCCAGAAGTGTGCGTATTGTGGTGCTTTTTCCTGCACCGTTCGGACCGATAAAGCCGAAAAAGTCACCCTCTTTTACCTTAAGGTCAACATCAATAATGCCCCTTGAGCTTCCGTATGATTTCGTCAGGGCTTTTGTTTCTATTATATTCATAAGCCTTTTCTCCTTGTTCTAAATAACAAATCCGCCGTTTACACCGAGCACCTGTCCTGTGATAAACTTTGCTTTGTCACTGCACAGGAACACAGCCGCATCGGCAATATCCTTCGGTGTGCCGAGTGCGTTCAGCGGTGTTTCTTCTTTCAGCTCCTCAACAGTCTGCTCATCAAAGCTTCTCATCATATCGGTCATAACAACTCCGGGGCAGATGCAGTTCACCCTGATGCCCGACAAGCCGACCTCCTTTGCAAGAGCCTTGGTAAGCCCGATTACGCCTGCCTTAGCCGTACTGTAATGCACCTCGCAGGATGCACCCACCTGTCCCCACATTGAGCTGATGTTAAGAATCACTCCTCTGTGCTTCTTAATCATATATCTTTTCAGAGCCTCCTGAGAGCAGTTAAATACTCCGTCAAGGTTCACGCCGAGCATTGCTTTCCAATCCTCAGCCGTAATGTCGGTAAACAGTTTTTGCTGAGCAATTCCCGAGTTGTTGACAAGCACATCAAGACTTCCAAGCTCAGCATCAATAGCGTCAAACATTTTGTTAACAGAATTTCTGTCGGCAACATCTGCTCCCACTGCAAAAGCCTTTACACCGTAGCTTTCGCTGAGGATTTCTGCAAGCCTTTCTGCTTTTTCCCTGTTGCTGTTATAATGCACCGCAATGCCGAAGCCTGCCTGTGCAAAGGCGACGCAGAGTGCAGAGCCGATTCCGCCCGAGCCGCCTGTAATCAGAACATTTTTCAATAATATCACCCGATTCTCTATAATACATTTATTATAGCAATAAATTTCAGATAAATAAAGTGCAAAATACAAACAAGGTACAGCCGCCTGACTGCACCGTGGTTTTTCTTATTTGACTGCTCGAATTTGCCCGAAAATCACTTTCCGTCGGCAATTTCAGCGATATTTTCAATTATCTCCGCAACCTTAATCTGCTGGTTGCCGGGGATTTTTTTTAAGGCATTTTCAATTCTCACCTTAGCCTGCGCATTGCTGTCCTCTTTCTCGTCCTCAAAGCACAGCATTTCGCTGACCGCCACACCGAGCGCACCGCAAATTTTATACAGCGTATCGATTGTGGGGCATTTCTCCCCTCGTTCCAGCCTGCCGAGGTATGCAGGGTGAAGTCCTGCCGACAGGGATAAAGCCTCCTGACTTATATCCCTTTTCAGCCTCAGTCTTCTGATATTCATACCGATTTCTCTTGTAAGCTCTTCTCTTTCCATAAAACTATCCTATCCTAAAGGTATTGATATATGTATCATATTACACATTTTATGCCCTATCAATTACCTAAAGTACATAAAATATTATCTAAAAGTATTGACAAAAACAGTATTAAAGTATATACTTTAGACACTATAGAACATATTTTGTGCTGTAGAGGTGTTAACAACTAACAAACAATGTATTTAGGAGGATTTATTATGCAAGAACAAACAGCCCACTTACAAAACAGTAATAAAAAACAGAATGGTATTATGAGTTACTCATTTACCGGCGGAAGCCTTGCTGTTTCAATTTTTATTATTTCTGCATTTCTGATTTTGTTTTTAATATGTTTTATTTCATTCCTTATCTTAATTTCAAATTCTAAAAATATCACCACACCAGATATCTTCGGACAAGCAATATATGAAGATATCACCTTACTAAATCTCTTCGGGCAATCGATATATATTCATTCTAATCCAAAAGCAATTATAATAGTATCTTTTATAGTATTGATTCTAGGCTTATCTGCTTTACTATTTTTGTTTTGTTACAAATACAATAAATTCAGAAATACTCAATTTTTGTTGACAAATGAGAAAATATGCGGCATTGGATATTTTCCACAGAAAAAAATGAAAATGAATTTTGAAATTCCGTTAACTGAAATTGAAGAAATATCATTAGCATCTCACAATTTAATTATCTCTAATCAGAATACATTAATTCAAATAAAGATTACTCCAAAGGAATTTGAAAACAAACTTTTGGAACAAGTTAAAATTATTAATGAACAGATTAAAGCACGCAAAATGTAGACGGGCTGGATATTATCAAGCCCTCTTTGTCCGACCGTTTTCGAGTGATTTACAAAAAGTAAGAAACAATTTAGAGTTACTACCGATGGTTATATCCATACAATTCTTTGTATGAGTTTTTTCAATAACTCATCATAATGTTATTAAAAAATTATTGACAATTTAACTTTTATTGCATATAATAATATTAACAGAACCCAACACGCCTCTCAACGATGCGTACCATGTCGGGTCGTTTAATTTTTGGGAAGAAGTTTGGCTATGAGTTTAAAGCAAAACCAACCGGCAATGACAATTGAGGAACAGATAAATAATTTAAAATCATTGGGATTGATTATCAATGATGAAGATAAAACAAAGGATTTTCTCAATGATGTTTCTTATTTCAGGTTAATTAAAGCATATAGCTTAGGCTTGAAACAGAAAAATTCAAGCTATGCTGAAGGTGTTACTTTTGATGAACTTGTAGAGCTGTATCTTTTTAACGCCAATTTTCGTCAAGTCTTATTCACTCAGATTGAACGAGTTGAGATTAATCTGAGATGCAGATTAGGCAATTACTTTTCAATACAATACGGTGTGCTTGGATATGAGGACTCTGCTAATTTCAGAAACGCAGACTATCATACAGATTTGATGAATGAAATTCAGAATGAAATAACAAGAAGCAGAAAAACCGCTTTTGTAAAAAATTTTAAAGAAAATTATATCGACGGCAAAATACCTATGTATGCTTTAACTGAATTATTCAGCTTCGGTACACTTTCAAAATTCTATAAAAATATGAAGAACCCTGATAAAAAAGCAATCGCACAGAATTATGGCGTTGGTTATACATATCTTGAGAGCTGGATTGAGCATATAGCGTTTGTTCGCAATGTGTGTGCTCACTACGGCAGATTGTACAACACGAATTTAGCAAAAACACCTGCTTTGTACAGACAATAT
>CALZCU010000109.1 GCA_945632055.1 uncultured Ruminococcus sp.
TTGATAATATCAACCTGTCTGCCCGAATTGCGTGTCGAGGCACTCGACTTTTTTGCTTTATAGGAAATTGCTCGAAAATGGTCGGGTAAAGAAGGCTTGATAATATCAACCTGTCTGCCCGAATTGCGTGTCGAGGCACTCGACTTTTTTGTTACAAAAAAGAGAAATCCGACAAAGTCGGACAGATTATTTGATTACAAAACAAAGCAATATAATATTTACTATCCTAGCGAATCGCATAAAATAACGAAAAAATATTGAAATATTGCTGTTGTAATAAATTTGTAATCATTGTCATATAGTAGTTACAAATCAGTAATAAATCGATAACAAAAAAGTGACAAGTGAAATTCTTGCAAATTGCCTACATTTTTGCAGGAAAAATTAAAATAAAAGCTCGAATGATAATGCCATATGAGAAAAATATCCAATTTCATTGTGAAACTTCAACAAAAAATCATACTTGGCTATGGTTGACATAACCAAAGAACGGTTTTATAATTGCCAACTGTACCGAGCAGGCTTGCAAAAATCCTGCAAATCTGTTTCGGCATCGGAAGGTATTTTGAAAAAAATCGAAAATTTTGAAAAGGAGTTATTCATATGAGATTAAAAATGGATATGCTTAGTATTGCAAAATCAGCCTTTGCGCTGTTGCTTGCAGGTGCAATTATCCTCGGCTCAGTATTTACGGTTGCGGCTGCGATTCAGTCTGCTCCCGACAGCGCCGCAAGCTCGGAAGATAACAACGGACTCAAAAACGGCTCAGAGTATGAGCTTCTCAACGGTGACCTTTTGGTTGCAGAGGATACCGGAAAAGGTCTCGGCTTAAAAATCATCAGCGCAAACAAGATTACAATCAATTACGGCGGAGAGTCTAAGAGCGTAAATCTCGCAAGAGGCACTGTTGCCGACGCTCTTGAAAAAGCAGAAATAACACTCGCAGATGACGAGATTTCAGTTCCGTCACCTGAAACCGTAATTTCAGGCGACTGCCGAATTGACATTTACAAGACTAAGGAAGTCAGCGTTTCGGCTGACGGCAAAACAAAAAAGGTAAGGCTTGCTCTTGTCAATGTGCTTGACGCTCTGAACTTTACAGGCTATAAGATAGGCGATAACGATATTATCAGCGTTTCAAGGGAACAGCTTGTCGAAAATGTTTCTTCTCTTACAGTAAATCGTGTTACATACAAGACTGAGTCAACCAAGGAAACAATTGAATTTGAAACAGTAAAGAAAAATTCCGATGAGGTTGAGCTTGGTGAAACAAAGGTTAAAACCGAGGGCAAAAACGGCGAAAAAATAGTTACCCGTGAGATAAAGTTCATCGACGGCAAGAAGGCTTCGGATAAGGTAGTTGACGAAAAGACTGTTAAAAAGCCTGTTGACAAGGTTGTACTTGTCGGAACAAAGGGTGCGGCTTCAAGCGGCGGTGCAGGAACCTTTACCGATTCAAACGGCGCAACTGTTGCCTACAGTCAGGTGCTTACAGGCTCAGGCACAGCCTACACTGCTCCTGCCGGCGCAGGAACTGCAACAGGAGTCAAGGCTTATCACGGCGGAGTTGCCGTTAACCCGAACATCATTCCCTACGGCTCAAAGCTCTACATAGTTTCAACCGACGGAAGCTTTGTTTACGGCTACGCTACGGCTGTTGACACAGGCGGAGCGCTTATGGACGGCTCGGCAATTGTCGACTGCTTCTACAACACCTATGACGAGTGCGTGAACTTCGGCAGAAGAGATGTAAATGTTTATGTATTGGCGTAAAGCTGATTTCTGATTGTGTTTTATGAAAATGAATAAAGCGGACGGCTTCGGCTGTCCGTTTTTGTTTAGTTGGAATTATCTTAAAATACATAATAAAAAATATTGATTTATCCGTTGTGATGAGTTATAATAAAGAATAACTTTGACAAATTACCCTTGAAAGGATTATTTTTATGAAAAAGATTATTGCCGCTATTTTATGTATAGGTATGGTTGCAGCTGTTTCAGCCGGCTGTGGCTTTGAGGACGCTCTCGCCAAGAATGCTTCTTCCACCAAGGAAACAGAGGCTACTACTGTTGCCGCAACCGTTGACGAGCCGAAGCCTGCTGACTTTAAGGACAGCCTTGACGGACTGAGCGAATATTTCGTAGAGCTTGGCTACATCACTCTTAAGGACGGCAAGTTTGACGAACAGCGTGTCAAGGATATGGACGCTTCTCTCATCGGCGCAAAGGCAGGAAAGAAGTTTGCCGAATCCTACAACGGAAAGGCAGTGTATATCGAGCTTTACGAGTTTGACACAAAGAATACAGACAAAAACGAGGTTATTAATTCCGTAAAGAAGGACGGAGCTTTCTCAATTCTTGATTTGCCCGAGGTTAAGGCTTACATTTCCGACAGCGGAAAATATATGATGATTTACACCGACGAAAGCATTGACGACTCCAATCCCAAAACCGAGGATAAGAATTATATCCGCCGTGAAGAGGTAATTAAGAACTTTAAGAAATTTTAATTCGAGCAGACAGGTCGGAGCATCGCTATACAGCGGTGTCCCGACCGTATTTGTTTATTTATATTGTGAGTAAACAAAACTACATTAAAAAGAGAAATTATCAGGAGAGAGCGTATGAATGAAAGACCGGAATTGAATAAAAATTTAGACAGCAAAACATTTCGTGAGTTCTATTACTTAAAAGAGGAATTAGTGGACTTTTGCAGGAAGAACGGCTTGCCTGTTTCCGGCGGCAAAATTGAGATTACAGACAGGATTGCACTTTTCCTTGATACGGGAGAGGTAAAATCTGCAGCAACAGTAAGGAAAAAATCATCAGTGACAACCGAAATTAATGAGGATACAAGGATTGAAGCTGATTTTGTTTGTTCGGAAAAGCACAGGGCTTTTTTTAAGGAGCATATCGGGAACAGCTTTTCGTTTAATGTTGCCTTTCAGAAATGGCTGAAAAGCAATACAGGCAAAACCTACAGGGAAGCTATTGAGGCATATCATCAGATTCTTGCAGATAAGAAAAAAGGCAAAACAAAAATTGACAGGCAGTTTGAGTACAATACATATATAAGGGATTTCTTTGAGGATAACAAGGGTAAATCCTTAGAGGAAGCTATTAAGTGCTGGAAATACAAAAAACAGCTTAAAGGACACAATCGCTACGAAAGGTCTGACCTTAAAGCGATAGAATGATGGATTATAAGAATAACCAAAAAAGTTCGGTTATCGGGATAAAAATACTTGACAAACCGACTTTCAGTAGTTTATAATGTTAAATCGTGGGGCACTCTGTAACTGCGCCTGTTTTTAGGTGGATTGCTTTGTGCTTTGCCAAGGCTTTGCGTTGCAAAGCAGTTTTTTCAATTCTTAAATTTTTTTGAAAGGAGGACAAATATGCCTACATTTAACCAGTTGGTACGCAAGGGCAGAGAGGTTTCCGAGAAAAAGGCAAAGGCTCCTGCACTTTTAAAGGGCTGGAACTCAAAAAAGCGTGTTGCAATTAACCAGAACTCACCCCAGAAGAGAGGTGTTTGCACTGCTGTTAAGACTGCTACACCTAAGAAGCCTAACTCAGCGCTCAGAAAGATTGCCAGAGTAAGACTTTCTAACGGTATTGAAGTCAGTTCCTATATCCCCGGCGTAGGTCACAACCTTCAGGAGCACTCCGTTGTTCTTATCCGTGGTGGCCGTGTTAAGGACTTACCTGGTGTTCGTTATCACATCGTTCGTGGTACACTTGACGCACAGGGCGTTTCAGGACGAATGCAGAGCCGTTCAAAGTACGGTGCAAAGCGTCCTAAAAAAGGTAAATAATTAGGAATTGACAAAACTCTCTTGACTTAAATTATTAAGTTCTGCTATGCGGCAGGAATTTTACGATATATTATCAGTAGAAGTTCTTGTTGGCATACGGGAGTTTGTCGCTTTCGAGTACCTATGATATCTCAATTATTGTGAAGGAGGGAAGCAAAGTGCCAAGAAGAGGTTCTATTGCGAAGCGTGATGTATTACCGGATCCGCTTTATAATTCAAAACTTGTAACCCGTCTTATCAACAACATTATGTACGACGGTAAAAAGGGCGTTGCTCAGAAAATTGTTTACGGTGCATTCGACATTATTGCTGAAAAGACAGGTAATAACCCGCTTGAGGTTTTTGAACAGGCTATGGAAAATGTTATGCCTGTTCTCGAGGTTAAGGCTCGCCGTGTCGGCGGTGCTACCTACCAGGTTCCTATGGAAGTTCGTCCCGAAAGACGTCAGACACTCGGTCTTCGTTGGATTTCAACTTACTCAAGAGCCCGCAGTGAAAAGACAATGAAGGAAAGACTTGCAGGAGAAATTCTCGACGCCACAAACAGCATGGGCGGCGCATTCAAAAAGCGTGAGGATACTCACAAGATGGCAGAAGCAAACAAGGCTTTCGCTCATTACAGATGGTAATTTTTATTACCCGTGTAATTTTAAGAGGAGGATTTTATGCCAAGACAGGTTTCACTTGAACAGACAAGAAATATCGGTATCATGGCTCACATCGATGCCGGTAAGACAACTACAACAGAGCGTATCCTGTATTATACCGGCGTAAACCACAAGATTGGTGAAACACACGATGGTGCTTCTACAATGGACTGGATGGTTCAGGAGAAGGAGCGTGGTATCACAATCACCTCTGCTGCTACTACAGCTTTCTGGAGAGGCAGCAAGCAGCAGTACAAGCCCCACAGAATCAACATTATCGATACACCCGGACACGTTGACTTCACTGTTGAAGTTGAGCGTTCACTGCGTGTACTCGACGGTTCTGTAACCGTACTGTGTGCAAAGGGCGGCGTTGAGCCTCAGTCAGAAACCGTATGGCGTCAGGCTGACAACTACGGCGTACCGAGAATGGTTTACGTTAATAAAATGGACATCATGGG
>CALZCU010000110.1 GCA_945632055.1 uncultured Ruminococcus sp.
GAGAATTACGGCAACCCCTCATCTCTGCACCTTAAGGGTATGCAGGCGGAGCAGGAGCTTGAAGCCGCCAGAAGGTCGGTTGCACGAGCACTCGGCGCACAGAGTGAGGAGATTTTCTTCACAAGCGGCGGAACAGAGGCTAATAATACGGCTCTGTTCGGTATTGCTCAGGCTAAAAAAAGACGGGGTAATAGGATTATTATTTCCTCAATTGAGCACAGCAGTGTTATCGAAGCGGCTAAAAGGCTTGAAAATGACGGCTTTGAGGTTGTGAAAATTTTACCTGACATCAATGGAGTAATTACTCCCGAAAGCGTTTTGCGTGAGATTGACAGCAACACAATTCTTGTTTCCGTTATGTGCGTAAATAACGAAACAGGTGCGGTTATGCCGGTAGGAGAGATATTCTCGGCTGTAAAAGAGAAGAACAGCGAGGTAATCTGCCACACAGACGCAGTTCAGGCATTCGGCAAAATTCCGCTCAATGCAAGGCGGCTTTCTGCGGATTTGATTACCGTCAGTGCACACAAGGTTCACGCTCCGAAGGGCTGTGGCGCTTTATATATAAAAAAGGGAATACGCATTGTTCCGCATCAGTACGGCGGTGAGCAGGAAAAGAAAATCCGACCGGGAACAGAGGCTCTTCCGCTGATTGCGGCTTTCGGAGTTGCCTGTGAGGAATTTGCAATTGAGGAAAATTACAGGGCGGTAGCTGAGCTAAACGCTTACGCAAGGGAAAAGCTCCTTGCAATTGACGGAGTTACGGTTAATTCTCCCGAAAATGCACTGCCCTATGTGCTGAATATTTCGGCAGGAAGAGTGCGAAGTGAAACAATGCTCCACTTTCTTGAAGAGCTTGATGTGTTCGTTTCATCGGGAAGCGCCTGCGCAAAGGGCAAGCCGAGCCATGTGCTGAGTGCAATGGGGTTGTCGGGTGAAAGAGCTGACAGCGCACTGCGAATCAGCTTTTCAAAATATAACAGCAAAGACGATATAGACGCCTTGTGCAAGGGAATTGAAACAGGACTTTCGGTGCTTGCTCACAGATAAAAATTAATGAAGTGTGGAGCTATTTAAGTTTGGAGTGTGGAGTTTGGAGTGTGGAGTTGTTGTCGGGCAGACAGCTCGGCTGTAAAAAACAGTAACGGTTGCCCGACTGTATTTATATTTACTGCACCTATTCGTAGGGACACGGCGTGCCGTGTCCGGGTTAACCGCAACGACAATCTTAACGCACAAACAAATCCATATGGTTGAATGTTACTGTAACAATTATAAAATCATTTATGTTTGATGTTCACTGCGGACACGGCACGCCGTGTCCCTACGAAAGACGAAGCAGAAAAAAATAATATATAAGGAAACGATATGAAGGAAATTATACTTTTAAAAGACGGCGAAATAGTATTAAAGGGGCTTAACCGCCGTTCATTTGAAGATGTTTTAAAGAAGAATATAAAGAACACGCTCAGTCCGATTGGCAGGTTTGAGATAACCTCGGCTCAGTCCACAATCTATGTCAAGCCCTTATCCGAGGATATTGATTTGGACGAAGCCTGCGAGAGAATTTCAAGGGTATTCGGAATTGTTGCCTATTCAAGAGCGGCTGTCTGTGATGAAAAAACGCTTGAGTCGGTTTTGCAGACTGCTCCCGTTTATCTTGAAAAGGTTTTGAAATCCGCCTCAACCTTTAAGGTGGAAGCTAAGCGAAGCGACAAGCGTTTTCCGTATAAGTCGCCTGAAATCTGCCGTGAGGTCGGCGGAGAAATCCTTTCAAAATTCCCTCATCTCAAGGTTGATGTTCACAATCCCGAGGTCACCGTAAATGTTGAAATCCGTGACTTCGGAGCATATATTCACTGCAACCCCGAAAAGGGCGCAGGAGGAATACCTGTCGGAACAGGCGGCAGAGCGGCTATCCTCATAAGCGGAGGAATTGACTCTCCGGTTGCCGCATATATGATGGCAAAGAGAGGAATCAAGCTGACGGCAGTTCACTTTGCAAGTCCTCCCTACACGAGCAGACGGGCAGAGGAAAAGGTTGTAAGACTGCTTCAAAAGGTCAGCCGCTATGCAGGCAGAATGACGATGTATACAGTTCCCTTCACAAAGCTTCAGGAGAAAATCAAGGACGAATGTCCCGAGGAGCTGTTTACTATTATAATGCGCCGTCTGATGATGGAAATATCCGAAAGAATTGCGCTTGACAACGATTGCTCCGCACTCATTACAGGCGAAAGCCTCGGTCAGGTTGCAAGCCAGACAATCGGCGCTCTCGGCTGTACCGATGAAGCAACGGATATGGTTGTGTTCAGACCGCTGATAGGAATGGATAAGCAGGAGATAATCGATATTTCATATAAGATAGATACCTACGAAACATCAATTGAGCCTTACGAGGACTGCTGTACGGTGTTTACACCGAAGCATCCCAGAACAAGACCTGTGCTGAAATATGTAAAGGAAGCGCAGGAAAAGGCAGGCTTTGATGAGCTTGTAAAAGAGGCTCTGCAAAATCTTAAGGTAACATATATTTCAGCCGATGACTGATACAAAGGGGTGAAGCTCGAGTGAATCGGGTTAATATTGAAATTATTTCAGTGGTCAGAAGCAAAACAACTGATGACCTTTCCGAGAAAAAGCCGGAGCTTACAAAACGGCTTGATAAATACGGCTATTCGCTGACAGATGTGAGAACCTCCGTCCTCAGCGCAAGGAAAATCAGAGCGGAGCTTAACGACATTGCAAAGGCGGAGAATAAGCCTGATGTTGTTATAATTGCAAACGCACTTTCAAGCACCGACAGCAGCTCGTTCAGAAAATATTTTATGGAAACGGTTGCCGAGGCTGAGAAGAGCGTCAATGAAAGCGCTCCGAAGGATTATTGGAAAAAAAGAGATAAAGCGTTCAGAACAGCGAGGAAGAACAAAGCCTCTCAGGAGGAGCTGGACGCACTGACCGAGGAATACAAGCTTTATAAAAAGAAGTCAAAGATTTTCAGGCTCGGAGAATTTGGCAACGGATACAAGGGCTACTGCTTTATGTTCAAGGGCCTGCAGGTTGCAGTTCTTCCTCAGGCAAGCCTTACGGGTGAAAACGATGATGATGTAATTTCGCTTGCGGCTGTCAGAACAAAGGAAGTTTTTGAAAACTCGGCAGAGGATTATCCCGGCGGCTACAGCGAGAAGGAGTATGTCCCCGAAAGAACAGGCTTTGCCTATCGCTTTATCCCGATGAGGGGCGACGGTGCAAAGGAGGTCACAAGGAAGTGTGTGGTAATTGCTTCCTTCCTCGTTTTTGTAACTGCTCTTTCACTGCTGATGTATAATATGGTGTTCCTCAGCGTGAAGAATACGGCTCTTAACGGAGAAATTCAGAGAATTGCTCACGGAACAGAGGAAGGCACCGAAAAGGGCAAAAAGCCCGCTGTCGGCGAAACCATAAATTGGGATGAGCTTAAGAAAATCAACGATGAAATTGTCGGTTGGATTCAGATGGACAATACTCACATAGACTATCCCGTACTCTGGCACAAGGGTGACGACAGAACATACCAGTACTACCTCAACCACAACTACAAGAAAGAGTGGGACGCATTCGGAAGCATTTTCCTTGACTACCGCTGCACAAAGGGTACGGACAGCAAGAATACCGTTCTGCACGGTCATCACATTCAGGACGGCTCCTACTTCGGCGATTTGATGAAATTCGGCGGAACATCGGGCAATCTTGATTTTTACAAGGAAAATCCCACGCTGGAATTTGATACAAACGGCACATATAAAATCATTTCTGTGTTCAAGACAAACACGCTTTCTTCTCAGGGCGAGTTTTTCAACTATATGATTGGCAACTTCCAGAACGACAAGGACTTTATGAACTATGTTTATAATGTAAGAGTCCGTTCAATGTTTAACTGCCCCGTTGATGTCAACGAGGACGATGAGCTTCTCACGCTTTCAACCTGTTCATACGAATTTACAAATTTCAGAACAGTTGTTGTTGCAAGAAAGGTGAGAGTGGGCGAGTCAAAGAAGGTTGATGTTTCCAAGGCAACGCTGAATAAAAACGCAGTATGGCCGCAGGTTTACTACTCCGCATATGGCGGCACACGACCGACAGTGACCGACTTCTGTACTGCTTATGAAAAGAAAGAGATAAGCTGGTATGACGGCAACTACGACTTTAAAAATCAGAAGGTCGTTCAGGCTACAACAGCCGACACAACCGCAGTCGGCGGAACAACTGCTCAGGCAACTCAGCCGACAACACAGAAGATTTATCTGACAGTCAACTTCCTCAATTATGACGGCACAAAGGTAATCAATACTCAGAAGGTTGAGTACGGAAAGGCGGCGAAAACACCTCCGAACCCCGAAAAGCCGAGCGATGAATTTTACGATTACAAGTTTGTTAAGTGGCAGCTTGACTACAGCAAGGTAACGGCAAATATGGATATTGCCCCTGTATTTGAGCCTGTGCTCAAGCCTGAATATCAGAATGTGCAGGGAGGCGAGTAGGTTGGACTGCAAAACGGTGTTCTATTCTGCAAGGAAAACCTCTCTCTGCGAAAGGGCTGTAAAAAGGAGCTTTTCACAGCTCAGCCTTAACCTGAAAGAAATTTCCTTTGCCGTTGACAAAAACAGTCTTTGCAAAGCCTTGACAACAGCGTTCAGAGAATGTAATATAGTCTTTGTCATCGGCGGTCTTTGCCTTGACGGCGAAAGAGGAATTGAAAATGTCATTTCTCACCTTGTAAAAGCCTCCTGCGTTGACGAGTGCAAAAGGCTGAAAAATCCTTCGGGCGACGACGGCTTTGTCATCAGAGCTCAGAGCCAGCTTTTGGTTCTGCTTCCTGACGAGCCTGAACAGATTGAAGCGATTATGCAGGGCGCAATTTCAGGATATATAAAGGCAG
>CALZCU010000111.1 GCA_945632055.1 uncultured Ruminococcus sp.
AGGTCTTGTAATTACAACAGACGGCTCGTTCAGCGAAATTCCCCGAGAGGATTATGTCGAGAGCGAACAGCGAGTTATTAATGAACTGAAGGCGATTGATAAGCCGTTCATCGTACTGCTTAACTCGGTTGAGCCTGAAGCAGAGAACACAATAGCACTTGCGGCTGAAATGTCAAAGCAATACGGAGTGCCTGTTTTGCCTGTCAGCTGTATGGAGTTGAGTGAAAACGAAATCAAAAAGGTGCTTGCACAGCTTTTATTTGAATTTCCTATAAAAGAAATCAAGGTTGACATTCCAAAATGGGTTGTAAAGCTCAACAAAGACCATTGGCTGAAATCCGTAATATTTGAGTCAATAAAAGAGTCTGCAAAAAAGGTTGAGAAAATCCGTGAGATTCAGCAGACAATTTATGAGCTGTCCGAGTGCGAATATATCAATGGAGCGCATCTGTCCAATCTCGACCTCGGAAGAGGCTTTGCTACAATTTCCGTAGGTATTGATTCGTCGCTCTTTTACAAAGTATTGTCCGAGCAGACTGACATTGAGATTAAAGACGAATGTGAGCTTCTTGAATGTATACACAAGTTGTCGGAAAAACAAAAGGAGTTTGACAAGATTGCTCAGGCATATGAGCAGGTAAACGAAACAGGCTACGGAATAGTTATGCCGACAATTGACGAGCTTTCACTTGAGGAGCCGCAAATAATCAAGCAAAGCGGAAAATACGGCATCAGACTTAAGGCGAGTGCTCCGTCAATCCATATGATGAAAATTGAAACAAAGACTGAGGTTACGCCGATTGTCGGCTCTGAACAGCAGTCTGAGGAGCTTGTTTCATACTTGCTGAAAGAGTTTGAAGAAAACCCGAAAAAAATCTGGGAGAGCAACATATTCGGCAAGTCCGTTCACGAGCTTGTTAATGAGGGTCTGCACAATAAGCTGTACCGTATGCCGTCTGACGCCCGCAGAAAAATAGGGGAGACCATTGAAAAAATAATCAATGACGGCTGTAACGGCTTGATATGTATTATTCTATAAAACTATTAAAAAAGTGCTGTTGCAGAATGTTTGCAGCAGCACTTTACTATGTTCATTTATTATAATATGTCGATATGCTCTCCGTTAAGAGCCTTATTCATACTTCTTACAGCACAGAATTTTCCGCACATTGAGCAGGTGTCGTCGTGTTCAGGCTTTCTGTCATCACGAATTTTCTTAGCTGTTTCGGGATCAATTGCACATTCCCACTGTGCTTCCCAATCGAGCTTTCTTCTTGCGTCAGCCATTTTATCGTCAATCTCTCTTGCTCCTCTTACGCCCTTTGCAATGTCAGCGGCATGAGCGGCAATTTTTGAAGCGATAATACCCTGCTTTACATCATCAACATTCGGCAAAGCAAGATGCTCGGCAGGAGTAACATAGCATAGGAAAGCCGCACCCGAAGCGGCGGCAATTGCACCGCCGATAGCCGAGGTTATATGGTCATAGCCGGGAGCAATGTCTGTAACGAGAGGTCCAAGCACATAGAAGGGAGCACCGTTGCAGATTGTGTTCTGAATTTTCATATTTGCCGCAATCTGATCCATCGGCATATGACCGGGACCCTCAACCATAACCTGAACATCTTTTGCCCAGGCTCTTTTTGTAAGCTCACCAAGCCTTACAAGCTCCTCAATCTGACAAACATCGCTTGCATCGGCAAGACAACCCGGACGGCAAGCGTCACCAAGTGAAATTGTAACATCGTATTCACGGCAAATATCAAGAATTTCATCGTAATACTCATAAAATGGATTCTCTTTGCCCGTCATACACATCCAGGCAAACACAAGTGAGCCGCCACGGGATACAATATTCATTTTCCTTTTATGCTTCTTAATCTGTTCAATTGTTTTGCGTGTGATTCCGCAGTGCAAAGTTACAAAGTCCACACCGTCCTCAGCGTGAAGCCTTACAACATCAATAAAGTCCTGTGCTGTAAGTGTATCAAGATCACGCTGATAGTGAATAACGGAGTCATATACCGGAACTGTTCCTATCATAGCAGGGCACTCGCTTGTCAGCTTTCTTCTGAAAGGAATTGTATCGCCGTGTGACGATAAATCCATAATAGCGTGTGCGCCCATATTAACTGCTTCCATAACCTTCTGCATCTCAATATTGTAGTCCTTGCAGTCACGGGAAACACCAAGGTTAACATTAATCTTGGTTGTCAGCATTGAGCCTACACCCTGGGGGTCAATGCAGGTGTGGCGCTTATTTGCACAGATTACGACCTTTCCCTGTGCAACAAGCGGCATAAGCTCCTCAACAGTCATTCTCTCTTTTTTTGCAACCGCTTCAAGCTCCTTTGTTACAATGCCTTTTTTTGCGGCTTCCATCTGTGTAGCATATTCTCTCATTTTATCAGACCTTTCAATTTAAGATTTTATAATTATGTGCAAGCGGACCGCTTCCTTTTCCAAGGTCAAGCCCTGCCTTAATCGCACCTGATAAATACTCCTTTGCAAGAGCGACAGAACTTTCAAGACCTTTACCCAAGGCAAGAAAGCTTGCAATCGCACTTGAAAGAGTACAACCTGTTCCGTGAGTATTTGGATTGTCTATTTTTATACCCTCATACCAGATTATATTTCCGTTGTGGAATAATACATCATTTGAATCTTCAACACTGTGGCCGCCCTTGCAAAGCACAGAACAGCCGTATTTTTCGCTGATTTTTCTTGATACAAGTTCCATATCGGCTTTTGAAAGAATTTTCATATCTCCGAGTATTTCAGCCTCGGGGATATTCGGAGTAATCAGGACGGCAATGGGAAAGAGTAATTCCGATAAAGAATTAACAGCCTCCTGCTTAATAAGTCTTGAGCCGCTTGTAGCAACCATAACAGGGTCAACAACAATATTTCCTGCATTATACTTTTTCAGCGTTTCAGCTATAACAGAAATAAGTCTTTCGTCCGACAGCATACCTGTTTTTACTGCGTCGGGATAAATGTCGCTGAAAACGCAGTCAAGCTGTTTTTGCAGAAATTCGGGACTCACTTCAAAAATATCGGCAACGCCTGTTGTGTTCTGTGCGGTCAGCGCAGTAACAGCACTCATTCCGTATACTCCAAGACAGCACATTGTTTTCAGGTCAGCCTGAATACCTGCACCGCCGCTTGAGTCACTGCCTGCAATTGTCAGCGCAGTTTTCATTCTGAGGTTACTTTCCATTGACAATCTCCTCGATTTTCTTTCTTAATTCCTTAGTAGAATTATAAATATCGTTCTCTGCAAAGATACCGCTTACGACAGCCGCACCTGCAATTCCTGTTCCTTTTAACTGCAAAATGTTTTCCTTTGTGATTCCGCCTATAGCAGTAACAGGAATACTTATAGACGAGCATATGTCCCTCAGTGTATCAAGGCTCATCTTGACAGCGTCAGCCTTTGTGCTTGTTCCGAAAACTGCTCCGCTTCCGACATAGTCAGCACCGTCCTGCTCTGCCTTTACAGCCTGTTCCTTTGTCCTTGCAGTAGCTCCGATTATTTTATTTTCACCGAGAATTTGCCGAGCTTCTATTATGCTCATATCGTTCTGACCAAGATGAACACCCTCTGCATTAACAGACTTTGCAACCTCGGTGTTGTCGTTAATAATCAGTGGAACGCCGTAGCTTTGGCAAAGACGGTGAACTGAGTAAGCTGTTTTGCAATATTCTTCAAAAGAAATATTCTTTTCACGAAGCTGAATAAGAGTAGCACCGCCCTTAAGTGCCTGTTCAATATCATCTTCAAGCGTTCTGCTTCCGAGCCAATGCCTGTCGGTAACGGCATAGAGGAGATATTTTTTTCTGTCGTAATTCATATTGTAAATATCCTTAATCTTTCTGACAAGTGCCTTTGGATTGTCGCTTTTCATTAAAGCAGACATAACACAGACGCCTGCAAAATTATTACTGTTGACTGATGATAATTCCTTAACAGAAATATCATCAATTCCGCCGATTGCATAAACAGGAATACTGACCGCACTGCAAACACTGTTTAAGTATTCAACACCTCTCGGCTCAAGACCTTTTTTACAGTCGGTTGCAAAAATATGTCCTGCAATAATGTAATCTGCTCCTGCATTTTCTGCAAAAACAGCGTCCTCAACCGAATGAACCGAAGTTCCGACCTTAGCAAAACGGCTGTGCAGATTTTTTTGCATAGCAAACGAAGAAAAGGGGAGATGTACGCTTTTAATTCCAAGCTTTTCTGCAACTGAGGTAAAGCTGTTAATAACAAGGCTTTTACCGTATATATCGCAGATTTTCTTAACATCTTCAGCAAGAGTCAAGTATTCAGCTTCCGTCAAATCCTTTTCACGAAGAATTATTGAGCTGACATCGCTTTTTGCAATTTCCTCAATTGACTTCAAAAAATCCTTGCTGTGCTTTCGTGAGGTCACGCATACTACATCAAACATAGATATAATCACTCATAACAGGCTGCATTCCGTTTTTGCAAAGAGCGTCATAAACCTCTTTTACATTTCTGCCGTCAGAAATCTCAAATTGCTCATCACCCTTTTTCTCACCGTCGCTGTGACCGCCTATACCGACATCAACGCCTGCTGAAATCTTTGTAGCCGCAATCTGAACTATGTTATCTCTGAACCGCTGACATTCTCTTGTTGAAATTGTAATGCTTGCAAACGGCATAAATAGTCTGTATGCGCAGATAACCTGCAAAAGCTGAGGTTCGTGAACATCTTTCGGATTTATTTTATCATTATTAATTATCGGACGAAGTCTTGGACAGGAGAAGGCAATTTCAGCGTGAGGATATTTTCTCTGAATAAGATATGCGTGCATACCTGTTGCAAAGGCGTCCTTTCTGAAATCTGCAAGTCCGAGCAGAGCGGCGAAGCCGACTCCTCTCA
>CALZCU010000112.1 GCA_945632055.1 uncultured Ruminococcus sp.
CAAGCACGCTCAAGGAATTTCTCTCTGCCGAGGTCTTCCTTTGTAACGCCCTCTTTGCGCATAGCCTCAACAATTTTTGCCTCTGTTGCGATTGATGCGTGGTCAGTGCCGGGAAGCCAGAGTGCGCTGTAGCCCTGCATTCTTCTCCAGCGGATAAGAATATCCTGCAAGGTTTCGTCAAGTGCGTGCCCCATATGCAGCTGTCCTGTGATGTTTGGCGGCGGCATAACGATAGTATAGGGCTTTTTATCCTTATCAACCTCTGCGTGAAAGTAGTTGCCCTTAATCCAGAAATCATAAATTTTGTCCTCAAAATCCGAGGGCTTGTAAGATTTAGCAAGTTCCTTTGCCATAAGCATATCTCCTCATACAATATATACCTTTATATTATCTCATTTTAGTTAGCTTTTGTCAATCAAAGCGACGAAAAAAATTCACCGATAATGAAGCCATTATCGGTGTTTTATCAGCAGAGAAATATTAGCCGCCTCAACATCGTTTACATCTGAGTCGCTGAAGCTCGGATTTTCTATATACCACTGCTTTGAAGCAAAGAAAGCTTTGATGTCGCTGTCCTTGAATTTTCTGCCGTGACGAGCGTAGATTTCGTTGATTGCCCTTTGAAGCTCGTCCGAGGAAAGAGCCGACACCTCGCTGTCGTTAAGTCTTCTGTAGGAGGAGTCATAGAATATAAAGTCACTTTTGAAGGCATTTCCGATTTCCTGCGGAGAGGAGTTTTGGGTGTTGATTTTATTTTTTGAAGCAGAGGACGAGGAGGATGAGGGCTGACTACTCGGCTCAGTAGAATCGGTGGGTTCGGTTGCAGGATTTGTTGCGTCAGTCGCCTTGACAGTAACGGTGCAGGCGGCAGTTTTTCCGTTGGGAGCAGTGCAGATGATGTTTGTAACTCCGGGCTTTACTCCCGTAATATAGCCGTCGCTGTTGACAACTGCAATCTTTTCATCATTTGAGCTCCAAAGCAAACCGTCTGACGGAGCGTCCGAGGGCTGAACCTTTGCGGTGAGCTGTATTTTTTTGCCCTCCTTGACCGAAACATCGGTATTGCTGAGCACGATAGAGGTTATTGATTTGTTTACAACGGTGATATTGCAGGATTTTTTATTGCCGTATTCGGTTTTCACTGTGACAATCGTTGTGCCTGCATTCTTCGCCTTGACGATTCCGTCGGATACCGACGCTACCTTGCTGTCGGAGCTTTCCCAATCAAGGGGAACGACAGAAGCGTTTTCGGGAGTAAAGGAGACCGTAAGCTCCATTGAGTCGCCGACAGTCATCGTTGCCTCGGTTTTGTCAAGAGATATTTCCATAATTGAATTCTGCTCAAAGCACGAGCACAGCATAAAAGGAATTGTCATAATCGCACAAAGCAGAATTGTGATTTTTTTCATAGCAGGCTCTCCTCAGATTAAAATGTGACTAATAATAGTATAACTCATTTTTAAAAATTTGTAAATGAATTTTTATATATTATTGACAAAGCTGTTAATGTGAATTATCATATAATTAGTGACGGTTTAAGATTATAATAGGAGAGGAGAAACTATGAAGGAGAAAACAAAAAGTGCAGTTTTAATTTCCTTAAACTGTTCCGCTGTGCTTGCAGTAATATTGCTCTGTGCTTTTGATGTTGCCGCATCAATGTTTCATGATGTTGTGAGTTTTTTATCTGTAATTTTATGTGGCTGGGTTCTGTTAAACTTCTTGAACTGTATACTGATTAAGGATTACAGAATTATTTTTGCCTGCACAATAGTTTATGTGCTGCTGCCTGTTTTGGCTCTTCTGTTTTATGGGGGCGGTGATGTGATTGGAAGGCAAATAACTTCATATATCTGCTTACCTTTAATGGTCTTATTTGTATTCTGGTCGGTTGGTGTTACGGTATACAAGACAATAAGGCATAAGGCTTAGGATGGATTTAGTTGAAAATCTCCTTGACTTGTCACAGACAAATCAAGGAGATTTTTTGCTGTATAGAAAATTGCTTGTAAACGGTCGGGCAGAGAAGGCTTGAAAATATCAATCTATCTGCTCGAATTGCGTGTCGAGGCACTCGACTTTTTGGCCCGCCCGAAGGGATTTGAACCCCCAATCTCCAGAATCGGAATCTGTTGCGTTATCCAATTGCGCCACGGGCGGAAATATTCATTTTAAAAGACAGTGCAGGGGCGGACAGCTCCGCCCGACTGCTGTATTACATTATATCACTATTCATCGGATTTATCAATCGTTAATTGATTATTCCGAAAGCTCTTCCCAGATTATGTACTGCTTTTCCTGCTCGCTCTGGAGTTGTTCAAGCAGATTTGTAAGCTCTATCAGCTTCTCGTAATCTGCGGCAACCTCCTCGCTTGAAAGAAGCTCCTGAGTTTTTTCAATTTCAAGGTCAAGCCTTTCAATTTCTTCCTCGGCTTTTTTAAGCCTTGTCTGCCGCTTCCGCTCCTCGCTTTGCCTTTGCTTCTGCAAAAAGTAATCGTTCTGCGGTTTTTCTTTTTTTGAAGCTGATTTTTCGGCTTTTGCTTCGCCGATTTCAGATTTCGTCCTTTCAAGGTAATAATCGTAATTTCCGAGGTATTCCGTTACGCCGCTTTCTGACAGGACAAGCACTCGGTCGGCAAGCTTGTTTATAAAATAGCGATCGTGGCTGATTACAAGCAGAGTTCCGCCGTACTCCTTGAGAGTTGACTCAAGCTCCTCTCTGGAAGCGGCGTCAAGGTGGTTTGTTGGCTCGTCAAGCAGGAGAAAATTACTGCCCTTCAGCATCAGCTTGAGCAGTGATATCCTTGCTCTTTCTCCGCCGCTCATCTTTGAAAGCGGCTTGAACACCTCGTCACCCCTGAACAAAAACGAAGCCATTGCGCTTCTTACCTCAGTCTGAGTCATATTCGGGAAGGTATCCCACACCTCGTCAATCGCTGTCTTTGACAAATCGAGATTCTGCTGCATCTGGTCGAAATAGCCGACAGATACATTTGCACCATAGTCATATTCTCCGCTGTCCTGAGGATATTTGCCTGTGAGGATTTTGAAGAGAGTCGTTTTGCCACATCCGTTTGCGCCGAGAATAAACACTCTTTCGCCTTTTCTTATATGTATGTCTACATCTGCAAATAAATGCTTTTCGCCGAAGCTTTTTGAAAGGCTTTTGCAGATGAGAACATCATTTCCGCTTTCGCATTTCGGCTCAAAGTGCATATGCATTGTTTCAAGCTCGCTGTCAGGGGTGACAAGCTGAGCCTTGATTCTGTCGGCTTCCTTTTGCTTGCTTGCCGCAGTGATGAAGTTATGCTCCCGTCCCCAGCGTTTCTGCTGTTCAACAATGCCCTCGATGCGCTTTATTTCCTTCAAATCGTTTTCATATTTATTTTTCAGCGACTCGTTATATGCCTTCTTTTTCTCGATAAACTCTGAGTATGCACCTTTATAGCACATAGTGCGGTTATGCTCAAGCTCAATTGTCTTGTTTGTCACCCTGTCGAGAAAATAACGGTCGTGGCTGATGATAATCATTGCGCCCTTGAAGTCACGCAAAAATCCCTCAAGCCAATTCACCGAGCCAATGTCAAGGTGGTTTGTCGGCTCGTCAAGCAGGAGAATGTTGCTTCGGGAAAGCAGGAGCTTTGCAAGGCAGAGCTTTGAACGCTGACCGCCGCTGAGATTGCCGACAGGCATTTCAAAGTCGCTTTCGCTGAATCCAAGACCGAGTAGAGCCGAGCGGGTGCGGCTTTTATAGGTAAGTCCTCCGAGTGCTTCGTAGGCTTCAATAAGTCGTGTTTGCCTTTCTACAAGCTCGTCAAGGCTGCCGTTTTTGCTGTCAATTGCGTTGGAAACCTCGGACAATTCCTGTTCCATTTCGGAAAGATAATCAAAAACGGACAACAGCTCGTTGTAAATATTTTCATTC
Organism: uncultured Ruminococcus sp.; assembly: GCA_945632055.1. GTDB lineage: Bacteria > Bacillota > Clostridia > Oscillospirales > Acutalibacteraceae > Ruminococcoides. The sequence goes on from CALZCU010000112.1 coordinate 3,926, forward strand.
GGATTATTGCAGGCGTGCTGCTCCATATATCCGATTTTAGCGTTTTTTTCAAAGACAACACTGCCTGAGGTCGGAGAGATTTCGCCGTTGAGGATTCTGAATAGAGTTGTTTTTCCTACTCCGTTTGCACCGATAAATCCTACCTTGTCACTGCTTTCGATGTCAAACGAAACATCGCTGAACAAATTGCGCTCAACAAAGGTCATAGTAAGATTACGAACAGAAAGTGCAGGCACAAAATCCCCTCCTCAGTTTCAATAATTTCTGCATTACCTTTCTATTTTACATTAAAAATAGAAAAAGAGCAATACAAAATTGAAAATATGCCAGAGATTGAGCAGGGCATAGGCAGTGATTCCGATGTTGAGCAGAAGATTTGGGAGAAAACCTGCGTCTGTATCTGCAAGCTTGTAAATTACTGCGCAGGATATTACCAATATCAGCGGAAGAATACCCTTGATTAGCAGAGCAGAGGTGAAATTTTTGAGTACGGGCTGCATAATCGGATTCGCCTCAAAAAATCTGCCGCTTGCGATAAGAACCTCGGTGCACAGCCAGTCAACAAGGTTCAGAATGTAAAGAAAGAACAGCTTGCTGTAAAATGCTCTGCCTTGCTTTTTGCTATCATAATGCTTATTTGCCGAACGGTAATTGCTGTCTTTGTTTAAATAATCCATAGATTCCCTCGTGTTTTCATAAAATGAAGTCTATGTATATTATCTGCGGCAAAGATGATGATATGCGAAAAAGTCAGGAATAATCGGCATATTTCAGATATTAAAAAAAAGATAAAATTTTTGCGAAAAAAAGTGTTGACAAACAGGTTTTGTTATGGTATATTATATAAGCACTCGAAATTACAGACATTCGCTGGTGTAGCTCAGTTGGTAGAGCAGCTGATTTGTAATCAGCAGGTCGGGGGTTCAAGTCCGTCCACCAGCTCCA
>CALZCU010000113.1 GCA_945632055.1 uncultured Ruminococcus sp.
ATGCAGTTGGCACAAAGTATGACATCACAGTGTCTGCTTCCGACGGTGCAAACAGCACTTCTGCGACATACACATTTACTAAGGAGAGCAAGGAAGTTACATATCCCACAGAGCCGGGTCACACAACTCCCACAACAGCTCCGACAACTGCTCCTGCAACAACATCACCTGCAACAACTGCTCCTGTAACTGAGCCTACAACTGCTCCTGTAACTCAGCCGCAGAACAGAGTTCTTATTGGTGATACAAACCTCAATGACCAGATTACAATCTCCGATGTTACAGAAATTCAGGTATATCTCGCTGAAAAGAAGAGCCTGTCAAGTGACGCTCTTGTTGCGGCAGATGTAGATATGAACGGTGTTGTAAATATCAAGGACGCAACTGCAATTCAGCACTACCTTGTAGGCAACAGCGTTGCAGGTTCGCACTGCGGTGAATATGTCGGAGGAGAAGATCCGACTCAGCCTGTAACACAGCCCACAACCCAGCCTGCAACTCAGCCCACAACAGCTCCCGCAGGAAATTATGTTTACTACAAGAACACAAATAACTGGAGTACAGTTAAGGCATATTATTGGAGTGACAGCAACACAGAAATGACCTCGTGGCCGGGTGTTGATACTGAAAGCGTAGGAAACAATGTATACAGAGTTCAGGTTCCGTCAGAAGCAACAAAGATAATCTTCAATAACGGAAGCGGCGGAGACGAAAATCAGACAGGCGACATTAATCTTGAAGGCTACAATAAGATTTATAAAAACGGAAGCTGGTCTGATTACACAGGATAAATTGCTCATTTGTCTCACTTTATAATATAGAAAAAACCTCCGAAGCTCAATCGGAGGTTTTTTCTGTTAAATTTCACTTTATTAACACAATTAAGGAATCACTGATTAAATCACGCTAAAAATCTGTTTGCACATCTTGCTTGCATATTTTCCGCCAGATTGCCCAAAATCCCGCACACAGGCGTCAGCCTGCGCACAAAATTTTACGCAATCTGACGAAAAATCTGACGGCGCAATATGCACAAACGATTTAATCAGTGCTTCCTTAATTCTTGCTTTTATCAGAAATGGATGGTATATTTTAACTAAATTAAATAGTTATAATTTAAAAGGGGCGAATGTGAATGAAAAGAAATGTAGTTATCAAAATGCTATTGGATATCGCAATGACAGTTCTGTACCTGATGCTTATGTTCGTACGGGGTGCAGGTGAGTTTTTCCACGAAGCGGTCGGAATAGGAATAGGAGTTCTCTTTATAATTCATATTCTGCTGAACCTATCAATGACAAAGGGCTTGTTCGGCAGTGTGGCTAAGGGCAAAGCAAAGACAAGCAGAATATTGCTGTTTATTCTTGATATTGTGCTTATGGTATGTATGCCGATTGTAATTTTATCGGGTGTGCTGATAGCAAGAGAGCTTTTTGTTATTAACTCAGGCTTGCCTTGGGAGCTAATTTATAATATTCACAACATTCTTTCTTATGTATGCCTTGCAGTAATGGCGCTTCACCTTTTGTTCCACGCAAAATACCTTGTCGGAGTATGTAAAAAAATACCCTCGGCAATGGAGGGCAAGGAGCTGAGGTCGGCTCTATACAGATTCGGAGCAGGTGCGGCGGCAGCATTTACACTTTATATGGCTGTATATACTGCGCTTAACGGCAATATCTTTTCAAAAGTCAAACCACTGCGTACAGCAAAAAGCAAACTGTAGCAGAAACAGCTTCATTGCCGACTGTGTATGAAGCTAAGCTTCCCAAGAATGAAACACTCCCCGAAGCTGAAACACAGCCCGAAAAACAATCGCCTTATTTTGACAGCAATTCTGAAAATCTTTATCCTACAGACAGTATAAACGCTCAGGAGGAAGCCAATCAGGCAATTACCGAGAGCGAGGTCGAAGCAGTTCCGACTCTTGAGGAGTATCTGGGCAATATGTACTGCACAGGCTGTCATAAGCACTGCTCCCTGCTCAGTCCGAGATGCGGCAGAGGTCAGGCTCAGGCACAGCAGGCTGAATATGAATATTCTTCAAAATACTCATTAAATTAAGTATTATTATATGTATTAGAAACCTACACCGTTTAATTACAGTTTAGTATTAAACGGTGTTTTTCTGTGTCGCATATTGTGGATCTATTTTATATATAATTGTCGTTTTATGCTGTAACAGCATCATAATTGTGCGGTATTACTTAAATTTTCGCCTTGCCGATGCTATTTTACTGCATCGTTAAGGGAGATTTATTATTGTAATACAGAAAAATATGTGTTATACTAATAATCGATATTTGTCAAAATAGTTTGAAAAATACGGTGCATTGACTGAACCGATGAAAGAGGACTTTGATTTGAGAAAGCTTGCACAGAGAACAGAGGCTGTTGTCAGTCTGAGTGCCATTGAGCACAACATCAACAACATAAGAAGCCGACTTGGGGACAGTGTGGAAATTATGGCAGTTCTCAAGGGCGACGGCTACGGTCACGGTGAAAAGGGAATTTATCCCACGCTGAAAAAGTGCGGTGTTGAGCGTTATGCCGTTGCAGTCTGGGAGGAGGGCGCATCTCTGCGTAAGGCAGGAGCGGTCGAGCCTATCCTTCTGCTTGGAGATACCTGTGACGGTCAGCTTGAAAACCTGATTAAATACAACCTTACCCCAACCATTTTTTCACTTGATACAGCGCAAAAGCTGAATCTGCTTGCAAAGTGGAGCGGAGTTGTTCAGCCAATTCATATAAAGATTGATACGGGTATGAGCAGAATAGGCTTTTCGGCAGATGAGTCGTCAATCCCCGTAATTAAAAAGATAAATGAAATGCGCAACCTTAAAATTACGGGAGCGTTTACACATTTCTCACGAGCTGATGAAAAGGACGGTAAATGTGCAACACAGCAGTTTGAACGCTACCTGAATATGATTTCAATGCTCGAAGCAGAGGGAATTGAAATTCCCTGCAAGCATGTGGCAAACAGTCCTGCTATTCTTCTTCGCCCCGAAACTCAGCTTAATGCAGTCAGAGCAGGCGATATTCTCTTTGGACTTTGTCCGATTGACGAGCAGGAATGGGAGAAGGAAAACTTCCGTCAGGTTATGAGCTGGTACACATATGTTGCAATGGTCAAGACTGTTCCGCCGGGAACTGAGGTCGGCTACGGTGGAACCTTCGTTACAAAGCGTGAGACAAAAATTGCCACAATCCCCGTCGGCTTTGCCGACGGCTTCAGCAGAAAGCTCTCGAACATCGGCAAGGTTATGATTAACGGAGAAGAAGCTCCGATAATCGGCAGAATATGTATGGATCAGTTTATGGTTGATGTTACCGATATTGAAAAGGTGAATCGGGGAGATACTGTTGCCCTGCTCAACGATAAGCTCAGCGTGTTGTGGATGGCAGATTTGCTCGATGCAAATGTTGACGAAATCGTGTGCGGAATTTCAAAAAGAGTTCCGAGAATTTACGAATACTGAGCTCAGTATTACCTATACAAAAGTTGACATAATAAAAATATTACAGGAGTGGTACAAATGGCAGATAAGGGATATATTTTCAGAGTTTTAAAGAATGCAAGCTTCGGAAAAATGAAGACGGCAATCAAGGCTGTTCATAAGAAGTCAGGCAAGAACAGCATTGCAATTTTCTTTGATATGCTCTGGTGTGCAAAGCGTTACGGTGCAGGCTACTATGATTATCAGATTTTTGCTTTTTACGACCTCAACAAGGAACAGCGCAAGACCTTTGTAACAAGGCTTATCAGCAAAAAGCTCAATATGTATATGAATGATGCCGAGTACGCTCATCTGTTTGACAACAAGGACGAGTTCAATGAACTGTTTAAGGACTATATCGGCAGAGGCTACCTCCAGATACAAAAGGCTACAAAGGAAGAAGTTAAGCAGTTTGTTGAGTCAAGAGAATACCTTTTCTGCAAAATGCAGGATAAGGAGTGCGGAATCGGCTGTGAAAGACTAAAAGTAAGCGACTTCAAGGACTTCGACGAGCTTTACAAGTACCTCACCGACAAGGGCTTCTGCACAATTGAGGATAACATAAAGCAGCATCCTGCTCTTTCAAAGCTTTATCCGAATGCGGTAAACAGTATGCGAGTAATTACAATTCTCGATGACGATAAAAAGCCGCACTGCGTTTATATTGTTCAGAAGATGGGCTGCGGCGGCAGTATTATTGACAATAACTGCCTGTTCACTCCCGTTGACATTGAAACAGGAAAAATGAAATATCCTGCACATTCAGGCGACACAACAAAGGGAATTATTTACACAGAGCATCCCGACACACACGAGAAGATTGTCGGCTATCACCTTCCGTTCGTGAAGGAAGCCGTTGAAATGTGCCTTAAGGCTGCTCAGGTTGTTCCCCAGATAAGATATATCGGCTGGGATGTTGCAATCACTCCCGACGGCCCTGCAATCATTGAGGGCAACACATATTGCGCCCACGATTTCTGGCAGCTTCCACCTCATACTCCCGATAAAATCGGTATGCTGCCCACAATCAAAAAGTATGCAAAGGACTTTAAATACTGATTAGTTCGCAAATAGTCTAGTGCCTCGACACGCAATTCGGGCAGACAGGTTGATACTATCAAGCCTTATTTGCCCGACAGTTTTCGAGCAATTTCAAATTAAGAAAAAAACTGAGGGCAGGCGATGTTGCCTGCCCCGTTAAATTTAGCTTTCCGTAATTTTGCTTTCTTTATATTATTATTTAGCAGCCGCAGCCGCAGTTGTTGTTATTTTCACATCCGTTGTTTCCGCAGCAGCAGAGGATGATAATAAGAAAGATAATCCAAGTGCAGCAGTT
>CALZCU010000114.1 GCA_945632055.1 uncultured Ruminococcus sp.
TTTTTCTTTTTGTCTGGGGAGTCGGACTTGCGGTATACAAACAGCGCACCGAAAATACCTTTTTCAAAATGCGCTTCGGATTGTGGGTAGGTGCATTTTTAATCTTCTCGTTTATAACGATGTTAGCAAATATTTCTCCCACAATCCTGCACAGCTTGTTAATGCTGCTCCATGTAATCGTATGCTTTTTCGTGTTTTACGGAATGCACACCGAGCAGAACTTTGATTTCAGACAGGAGCTTTATTCCATTCTGAAGTTTATTGTATATGTCACGACAATAGCCAATTTAATCGGTATTATCTGCCTTCTGTTCGGAATTTCATTTGAATGGTATTGGATTAAGTTTACCATTTATGAAAACCGCTTCACAGGCGTCTATGTCAATCCGAATCTGCTCGGATTTTCAGCAGTTGTCGCAGCGGTAAGCTGCCATATGCTGTATAAAGAAGAGTTCACAAGCAAGGTTAATCAGCCGAGTATAAGCAAATTATGGATTTACGGCTGTCTTGCAACAAACATTTTTTCGCTCATTCTCTGCGACTCAAACGCATCGTTTGTGCTTGCTCTCGGATATGTGATTGTGTATCTGGTATACATATTTTTCTCGGACAGAACACGCCTTTCGGCTTCAAAAATAATATATAAAATTATAGCTCTGTTCGTGATAGCCTCATTTGTTGTATGCTCATCAATGATGCTTCGCACTATTTGTCAGACAGGTTTTTCAGTTGTTGTTTCAAAGACAAATTCAATTATGAGCGTAATTATGGGTAATGAGGACATAAATTCCCTGATTCAAGGCAATACTAATGAAAATGAGAATAATAACTTTGAGGTTACCTTCGGTCACGAAAATAAAAATATAGACAGCGGACGCTTCAAGCTGTGGGAGGAATCGGTAAATCTGTTTAAGATTTCCCCGATAATCGGCATTTCAAACGGAAACATTGTGTTCTACAGTGAAGAATACTCCAACGGTGAGATGAGTTATTCCTACCACAAAAGCGATTTTCACAACGGCTATCTGACGCTTCTTGTTTCAACGGGAGTTATAGGATTTATGCTGTTCGGAATTTTCGGCTTCCGATTTGCAAAGCATTCTGCACAGCACCTGTTTTTGCAGAAGAAGCCCTACAGGAATGACATATACCCCTGTCTGTTTGCTTTCCTGTTTGCATACCTCGTTTATGCCTTGTTTGAAAGAGCACTTCTGTATGATATATCCTTTATGGTGATGTGGTTCTGGCTGATGATGGGATATCTGAGCTGTTACATTGCAAAGCTGGAGCCAATGCTTGAAACGCAGTATCTTTTCCACAGAAAGCGCATTACAAGAACAATGCTGTAACGCTTGTATATTTTATAAAAATGATGTATAATATCCGTGGGTGATTTCTTTTTACCTGCGGATATTTTTATTTTATTTTAATGCTAAAATGCACTCAAATTCAAGGAGTGGTTAAATGAAGTACGGTTTTATTAAAACAGCGGCGGCAACGCCGAAAATCAGAGTCGCAGACTGTGACTTTAATGCAAATCAGATTACAGCGTCTGTTAAGGAAGCATATAATAACGGTGCGTCGCTTGTTGTGTTCCCCGAATTATGCGTAACAGGCTATACCTGCTCAGATTTGTTTTTGCAGAGTACGCTTCTGAAGGCGGCTGAGAATGCTGTTCTTAAAATTAAAAATGATACAAAAGAGCTTGATATTGTTTCTGTTGTCGGTGTACCGATAGCCGTAAAGCAGTCGCTCTATAATTGCGGAGTTGTTATCTGCAAGGGCGAAATACTCGGAGCAGTGCCGAAAATAAATATCCCGAATTACAGCGAATTTTACGAAGCAAGACATTTTGCAAGCGGAAAGAAGCTGTTTGAAAATGTGATGTATGCAGGTCAGGACTCTGTATTAATTTCCGATACCCAGTTATTTGAATGTGAAAATATACCCGATTTTGTATTCGGTGTTGAGATATGCGAGGATTTATGGGTAGCCTCGTCACCGTCTGTACGGCTTGCAAGGAACGGAGCAAACATCATATGCAACCTTTCCTCATCCGACGACCTGATTGGCAAGGCACAGTACCGTCGTGACCTTGTTAAAATGCAGAGTGCAAAGCTTTGTTGTGGATATGTCTACTGCGATTCAGGTTTCGGTGAAAGCACAACCGATATGGTATTTTCCGGACAGAATATAATCTCAGAAAACGGTACAATTATTTCCGAAAGCTGTCGCTTCAACCAGGGAATCATATATGCGGATATTGATATAGAAAGAATTGCCGGCGAGCGAAGAAAAACAAACACCTTTACACCTGACGACAGTGACGGAGAGATTTTAATATCGCAGGCTTTTGAAATTCCGCTAAAGAAAACCGAATTAAACCGCACATTCCCCTGCACTCCGTTTGTGCCGTCAGACAAAGCCGACCTTGAAAACCGCTGTGAGGAAATCCTCACAATTCAGGCAACAGGTCTTGCAACCCGACTTGCGCACACAGGTATAAGCAATGTCGTGTTAGGCTTGTCTGGAGGTCTTGACAGTACGCTTGCACTGATTGTCTGCGTTCACGCATTCGATATGCTTTCACTCGATAAAAAGAATATCCATACCGTAACAATGCCCTGCTTCGGCACGACCAAGCGCACAAAATCAAACGCAGAGAAGCTCGCAGAGGCATACGGCGTTTCCTTTGAGGAAATCAATATTACCAATGCTGTCCGTCAGCATTTTTCCGATATCGGACACAACGAAAAAGTCACTGACATTACCTACGAAAACTCACAGGCTCGTGAGAGAACTCAGGTGCTTATGGATTTGTCCAATAAGTACAATGGTCTTGTAATCGGAACAGGCGACCTGTCCGAGCTTGCTCTCGGCTGGGCAACCTATAACGGCGACCATATGAGTATGTATGCGGTAAACGCTTCAATTCCCAAAACTCTCGTGCGTTATCTTACAGCCTATGAAGCGCACAAGTCAAACGGTACGCTCAAGGAGGTTCTGCTCGATGTTCTTGACACACCTGTCAGTCCCGAGCTTCTTCCTCCCGATAAGAACGGAGATATAGCGCAGAAAACGGAAGATGTGGTAGGTCCGTATGAGCTTCACGACTTTTTCCTCTATTATATGGTACGCTTTGGCTATTCTCCGAGTAAAATATACTATATAGCAAAGAAGTCTTTCAAGGAAAAATACAGTGATGAGGTCATTAAAAAATGGCTTACGGTGTTTATAAAACGCTTTTTTGCTCAGCAATTCAAGCGTTCCTGCCTGCCTGACGGTCCTAAGGTCGGATCAGTAACCTTATCGCCCCGTTCGGATTGGAGAATGCCGAGCGATGCGTCCGTCAATATCTGGCTTAAGGAATTGGAAAACATCTGATTATTTCGTACTTTGTCAATATACCCGGTGATATTTATGAAACTTTTTATTAAACGCAGTGTTTCTCCCGATAAATCCTGCTTTACTGTCTTTGACGAGCTTGGTATAGAGAAATATAATGTTACTTTTGCAGGTAAAAAGCCCGTTTCAAAAATAGTTGTATCGGACTGCAATAATAATACTGTTCTTACAATCCGCAGAATCCCGATTGTGGGAGCGCAGACCTATGTTTTCAAGGCCGGCAAAAGTCATCTCACCTTTGTTGCGCTCATTTCTAAGAGCAGTATTGTCGGGCATTACTACGGCAACAATTGGCATATCAGCGGAGATATTGCCGCAGGGTGCTACAGCATAATTGATGTTGACAAAAGCGTAATTTCAACACAGAAAAAGCTTTCAGACTATTCCGAGCTTACTATTAATAATGATATAGATGAATTATACTGCGTTGCAACCTCTGTCTGTATCAATCTGATTAACACAGTTGACAAGCTTGCCGTGCAGGCTGTATAATAAATTAATTTACAAGGGAACTCAATCCCGAGCGAATGGAGGAAATAATATGGATAAACTATTAAAGCTTTTAAGTGCCAATTCAGGCTTTACAACCGCTGAAATTGCGGCAATGCTCGGCGAGCCCGAGGATTATATAAAGGCTCAGATTAAAGAGTATGAGAACAAGGGAATAATCAAGGGCTATCAGGCTGTTGTCAATAAGGAGGAGCTTCAGGACAGCGATGTTGAAGCGCTTATTGAATTAAAGGTATCGCCGAAAAAGGAAACAGGCTTTGACGAAATGGCAGAGCTTTGTATGGCATTTGAAGAGGTCGAGTCGGTTTATCTTATGGCCGGGGCATATGATTTTGCTCTTATCGTAAGGGGCGAAACAATGCAGGATATTGCAATGTTTGTTGCCAAAAAGCTCTCTCCGCTTGACGGCGTTCTGTCAACTGCAACTCACTTTATTATGCGCCGCTACAAGGACAGAGGAATGAATCTTACTGACTTCGACAACCGCACAGACGGGAGGAGCTTAATCCTGTGATAGATTATGATAAGTATTTTAACAGCCACATAAAGACAGTCAAGCCTTCGGGCATCAGAAAATTCTTCGACATTGCAAACGAGATGGACGATGTAATTTCTCTGAGCATCGGAGAGCCTGATTTTCAGACTCCGTGGCACATTCGTGATGAGGGAATAAAATCCCTTGAAAAGGGCAAAACCTGGTATTCACCCAACCGAGGCTTTGCACAGCTCAGAGAGGAAATTTCGGCATATTACAAGCGCAGATTTAATGTTTCCTACGAAGCCAAAACTCAGACGCTTGTAACAGTCGGAGGAAGCGAGGCTATCGACCTTGCATTCAGAACTCTTGTT
>CALZCU010000115.1 GCA_945632055.1 uncultured Ruminococcus sp.
ACCTCAAAAAGCTGTCTGGGGATTTTCTCCTTGAGCTTTTCAGCCATTTTTCTCGCCCTGCCGTAAGCCTTGTCCTTGTGAATGATGAACGAAAGTGCATCAACGACCTCGCCGTTGAGCATAATGTCAAGCTTGACAAGCTCGCTTTGCACATAGTCCTTCATCTCGTAGTCGAACGAAGCATAGCCCCTTGTGCGTGATTTGAGCGTGTCAAAAAAATCATATATAATCTCCGCAAGCGGAAGAATGTAGTGTAAATCAACTCTGTCTGCGTCAATGTACTGCATATCGACAAATGTTCCCCGCCTGTCCTGACAAAGCTCCATAATATTGCCGACATACTCCTTCGGCGTGTAGATATGTGCATTTGTCACAGGCTCCTCAGCCATTTGAATAAGCGACGGGTCGGGATAGTTTGTCGGGTTGTCAATCATCTCAACCGTTCCGTCTGTGCGTGTAATTCTGTAGATAACGCTCGGAGCAGTAGTAATCAAATCGAGCTGATACTCTCGCTCCAATCTCTCCTGAATAATCTCCATATGGAGCAGTCCGAGGAAGCCGCATCTGTAGCCGAAGCCGAGCGCAACAGAGGTTTCAGGCTCAAAGGAGAGAGCCGCGTCATTGAGTTGGAGCTTTTCAAGAGCGTCCTTAAGGTCACCGTATTTTGCACCGTCAACGGGATAAATACCGCAGAAAACCATCGGCTGAGCTTCTCTGTAGCCGGGGAGCGGCTCGCTTGCAGGATTTGAAACGAGGGTTACTGTGTCGCCGACCTTTGCGTCAGCAAGCGTTTTGATAGAGCCTGCAATATAGCCTACCTCGCCTGCATAAAGTCCGTCGGTTTTTTCCATATGCGTAGCGTGCATAAGTCCGCACTCGACAACATTGAACATACTGCCCGTAGCCATCAGCTTGAACTCATCACCGGGGTGAATCTGCCCCTCCTTAAGACGGACATATATGATAACGCCCTTGTAGCTGTCGTAGTAGCTGTCGAAAATCAGCGCACGAAGCGGAGCGTTGACATCGCCTGTGGGCGCAGGAATATCCGATACCACCTTTTCAAGCACAGCGTGGATATTTATGCCTGCCTTTGCGGAAATTTTGGGTGCGTCCTCGGCAGGAATACCGATAACATCTTCAATCTCCTGAATAACCCTGTCGGGGTCTGCGCTTGGCAAATCAATTTTGTTGACAACAGGAACAATCTCAAGACCGCCGTCAACGGCAAGATAGGTGTTCGCAAGCGTCTGAGCTTCAATTCCCTGCGAAGCGTCAACAACGAGAATTGCACCCTCGCAGGCGGCAAGTGAACGGGAAACCTCGTAGTTGAAGTCAACATGACCGGGGGTGTCGATGAGATTAAAGAGGTATTGCTCGCCGTCATCAGCCTTGTAGACAACGCTGACTGCACGAGCCTTGATTGTAATGCCCCTCTCCCTTTCAAGCTCCATATCGTCAAGGAGCTGAGATTCCATATCTCTGGCAGACACCGAATTGGTCTGCTCCAGAATCCTGTCGGCAAGCGTACTCTTGCCGTGGTCTATGTGAGCAATGATGCTGAAATTTCTGATTTTATCCTGCGGAAAAGACAATGTAAATCACCTTTTTCTGTTATTCTAACATATAATCGACCTTATTATAGCATATTTAAAAAGTTTCCACAAGAATTTTTTGAGTTGGTGCAGACTGAGCATAGGGCGTTTTATGACACAGTGAATTTAGTACAATAAAATCAAGATGAAATTAATTTTTTGGGAGGATTTTATTATGCTAAATTTCTGTGTATTTGTTTTTGTAATCTACGCTGTGGCTCATTCTGCGATTTCAATTCTTTTCGGCAGTCAGATAAAGCGCAGGAGAAATTCTAAAATGCCGCATCGAAAATTGAGATGATGTCTTCCTTTGTCAGCGGAACGAAGCTGTCCTCACAGCCTGCCGCCGCTTTTTCAGCCATCTCTTCAAAGTGTACTTTTTCTGTAATTCCGACCGCACGAAGATTTGCAGGCATTTTCATTGTGTCGAAGAAGAACTCCGCTGTCTTTTCAACGGCTTTGTTTGCAACCTCGCTGTCCTCGCCCGAAAGATTCCAGACATTTCTGCCGTAAGAAGCAAGCTGAGCAGTCTTTGACGGATAATTTTTCAGAACGAATCTCATCCATACGGGTGTAAGAATTGCAAGTCCCTCGCCGTGGGTGATGTCATAAAATGCTGAAAGCTCGTGTTCCATTGGGTGAACACACCAGCCGACCTCTGCTCCGCCTTTAAGCAAGCCGTTAATTGCAAGACTGCCGGCCCACATAAGATTTGCACGGGCATCGTAATTTTCAGGCTCTGCAAGCGCAATCGGGCCGTACTTTATGCAGGTTTTCAGCACCGCCTCGCACAGATTGCCCTGAAGCTCCGCACCCCTGACATTTGTAAAATAATTTTCAAAGGTATGGCTCATCATATCGGCAGTGCCTGCCGCCGTCTGCTTGGGCGAAACTGTAAAAGTGTAGGTCGGGTCAAGCACAGACATAACAGGCTTGACCAAATCACTGCCCGTTCCCCACTTTTCATTTTTGGAAAGGTCGCTGATTACTGCGTACTTGTCCATTTCCGAGCCTGTTGCCGAAAGAGTGAGAACGCTGTAAACAGGCAAAGCGGCTTTGATTTTTGAGCCGTCAAGCACCAGCTCCCATGGGTCGCCGTCGTAGCAGGCTCCTGCCGCAACAACCTTTGCGCAGTCGATTGTCGAGCCGCCGCCGATTGCAAGCACCATATCAATGTTGTTTGCCTTGCAAAGCTCTGCTCCCCTGCGGACGGATTCTATTCGGGGATTAGGCTCAACACCTGAAAGCTCGGTGATTGAAAGTCCCGAATCGGTAAGGATTTTTACAGCCTCGTCATACAAGCCGCTACGCTTTATGCTTCCGCCGCCGTACACAAGGAGAACCCTGCTTCCGCTCTGCTTAAGCTCCGAGAGATGATGAAGCTGTCCTCTTCCGAAATGAATAACAGTCGGAATTGAATATGTAAAGTTGTTCATAAAATATTACCTCCTGAATCGGGCAGAACTATGGCTGTCAGAAAGCCTAAATTATTGTATTCCGCCCATAAATTTTCAGGAATATTATACCACATATTCCTGTCGTTTTCAACAAAACTAAGCCGCTAAACTAATAACTGATAAAAAATACCATACACATATTCTATTGACAACAGAGTATGGAATATGAGGGAAACAACATTTCTGCTGTTTCCTTTTTGTGAATTAGATTTTTATTATGTTAAAAGTTATTGTATTTCCAAATTCAGTATGCTATAATTTTGTCGGATAAGGTGAGCCTAAAACGGTAGGCGGTTAAGTCTTGCCCCTGTTAAAGGGGGTGTTGCCAATGGAGTACATAATAATAATTTTAGTAATTATTCTTTATACTGTCATTGCGATAAAAAAGAAATAAACCGCCACCCTGAGAAGTAAGCGGTTTATTTCATAAACTAATTCTAATTGGGGCTAACCGTCTATCGGCTTGCCTTATCTACTTATATTATATCACTTAATCGGTATCTGTCAAGCATTAAATGCTTGTTGTATTTCCCGATAAAATTTATTCGGTTGACATTATCCTGCCGTTGTGATAATATAATATTGTAAAGGAACGGTTTTAGCTGTTCCGCTATCACATTTAAATTATTTTACAATAACCGTTCTGTGGTGCTGACACAGGGCGGTTATTTCTTTTTTATGTATTTTATCACTTCTGCGAGTGCTACTAATAAAATGATTAGTAATACCGTTTCCGTCAAATACATCACCCCCTTTACAAGGGAGCTGAAACAGCCGCCGCCATTCCTTTACAACAACAGTATATCATATTTGCTATAAACTTGCAATAATCGGAAATATTTTGAAAGTTTATTTTCAAAAATCTTGATATTTACGGTGCAGCGGAATATAATTATTTTGTCAGAAAACGGAGCTATGTGTTTTTCGTGCGTAGCTTCGGTTACGCACTTTTTTATTAGTTATCTTTTATTGGTGGTAATCTACAAATATTAGCTATTATATTTGTGCATTGATACAAAACTAATTTTCATTTAAAAAAGTTGTCGAAAAAATGAACCTTTCCGCTTTAAAATGGTTCTTATATAGTAGAAGCAATAAAATTTAAAGGAGGTAAAGAAAAATGAGTGAAAAAAGCAACATTAAAAAACTTGTGTCAAGTGCTAAAAAAGGCAATCAGCAAGCATTCAACGCATTATATGAGCTTACTAAAAATGCAGTTTATTACACTTGTTCTTCACTACTTAAAAACAGCGAAGATGTGCAAGACCTCTGTCAAGATGTATTTTTAGCTGTATTTCAAAAGCTGAATACTCTTGAAGAAGAGGAAAAATTTTGCGGTTGGGTAAAACGAATTGCTGTAAACTGTTGCTTAAAATTTAACAGAGGAAAGGTGGAATATCAAATAGAAGATGAGGTTTTGACAAACGAAGTCGAAACAAACGAGGTAATGCTACCCGAAGAATACATAACCAACAATTCAAAAAGAGAAATAATTTTACAGCTTATGTCGGATACATTGACACACTCCCAATATGTAACCGTGTTTCTGTTTTATTTTGATGAATTGTCAATCTCTGAAATCAGCGAGGTTTTAGAGGTGTCAGAGGGTACAGTTAAGAGCCGACTTAATTCATCACGCAAGAAGATGAAAACTGCTATTGAGAAATACGAGGAAGAGAACAACGATAGATTACACGGTGTTGTATTTGT
>CALZCU010000116.1 GCA_945632055.1 uncultured Ruminococcus sp.
AACAGGAACCTTCATTGCTTCGGGAGCCATAATGAAAGCGGCAGCCTCAACATTTACGGGTGAAATTACTGCGTCGGGAAGAGCGTAAACAACATCTGCGTTTGCGCCTGTTCCTGCGAGTGCGATATATGCAGAGCCGATTGCCTTGCCTGTTACAACGGAAATCTTGACTGTTGTAGCCTCGGCATATGCAGAAGCAGCCTTTGCCGCTGATTTGATTGATTCAAAACCGCTGCAATTTACGAATGTAAGCAGAGGAAGTGAGAATGCGTCGCAGAAACGAACGAACTTTGCAATCTTGGTTGTTGTCTTGCAGTCGAGCATTCCGCCCTTTACAGAAACAATACCAACAACCTGTCCGCCAAGACGGGCAAGACGAACATTTGCACCTTTGCCGTATTTGTTGAAGAGCTTTACTGCACTGTTGCCGTCAATTGTTCTGCTGACAATACAGCCGCAGCCGTCCTCTGACGGAGCCTCCTCAAATGACTGGGGAGCCATATTGAGGTTGTTTGAAGGAAGATAGAGCATAAGCTCCTTTGCCATTGCAATTGCTTCCTGAGTATCCTTTGCAATCATAGCGGCTACGCCGTTCTCGGCATTATACTGAGCGTCGGAATTTTCGCCTGTTACAGAAAGTGAAAGCTGTGCCTTTTCGCACATAATAACTACATCTGCGCTTACGGCATTGAGTGCAGATGTTCCGAGGCAGGTGCCTAAAACAACTGAAATCTGGGGAACAACGCCCGAAAGAGAAGCCGCACTGTTCAGAACCTCTCCGCAGCCTGCAAGAAGCTCTGTGCCCTGAGAAAGTCTGCCGCCTACGCTGTCATAGAAGCCTACAACGGGTGCGCCTGTTTTGAGTGCAAGGTCGTACAGCTTTTTTAGCTTTGCAGCCTGAGCCTTGCTCATTGCGCCGCCGCAGATATCGCTGTTCTGCGCAAAAGCATATACGGGCATACCCTCAACTGTTCCGAAGCCTGCAACAACCTCGGCAAAGCCCTCGCCTGATTTTGCAAAAGCATCAATTTCGCAAAAGCTTTCATCGTCAAAAAACTCCGTAATTGTTTTGTAAGCGGAAGTTGAAGCAATTTCTGCCTTTGCCTGATTGATTTTTTCAATACTCATCTTAACATCCTCCAATACAATGTATTGAATATGCGGAGACTTTGCACCGCATACTATTTTTTCAGTATAATTATAGCTTATTTTCCGTAAAAGTACAAGAAAAAAGCTGATGTGTTTTTAAATTTAACAAATTGTATAGTTATTGATGATAACAGTGAAATTTATTGTAGATTAAGGCGATACTGCATAATTATTATGTGCAGTACTGCCTTAAATCGGTTTTCCGTTGACAATCGGGCTTGCAAGCAGCTTCTTTACCTCTGCTTCGGTAAGGTCACGCCAGTCACCCTGCTTGAGCATACCCATTTTCACACAGCCTATCTGTATTCTCCTCAGCCTTGCAACCTCTAAGCCGACAGCGTCGCACATTCTGCGGATTTCACGATTCTTGCCCTCGTGGAGCATCATTTCAAGCACAACCCTGCCCTGCTCCTTGTGCAGAACATGAACTCTTGCAGGAGCAGTTTTCTTACCGTCAAGCTCTACGCCTGTTTCAAGCTTGACGAGCTGTTCCTCGTCAATTGACGGACGAACTGTAACCCTGTATATTTTGTAAACTCCGTTTTTCGGGTGCATAATTTTGTTGGCAAATTCACCGTCATTTGTAAGAATAAGCATACCCTCGGAATCCTTGTCAAGCCTGCCGACCGGATAAACCCTCTCGCCCACATCCTTAACAAGCTCGGCAACGCACTTTCTGCCCCTGTCGTCGCTCATTGTTGTAATAAAGCCTCTGGGCTTGTTGAGCATAATGTAGCGGTAGCTCGACTTCGGCATAACAAGCCTTTTGCCCTTGACATACACCTTGTCAGCCGCAGTTACCTTGTCACCGAGAATTGCTGTTTTGCCGTTCACCTTTACGCTTCCGCTCAGAATCAGCTCCTCCGCCTTTCGCCTTGAAGCAACTCCGCACTGTGAGATGAACTTTTGAAGTCTTATCGGTTCATTTTTTGCCATATGTAAACAAATCCTTTATTATTGTAAATATATTTTTATTTTTCTTCCTGCTTTTTACGCTGTCAACAGCAATCAGCTTTGTTTCGGCTGTCTTTTTGCCGTTTATTGTGTACTCAATCCTGCCTACAGCATCACTTTGTTTAATCGGCGCATAGAGAAAGCTGTCTATGTAAATTTTTCTCTCAATCTTATCCGCTTCATCTGATGAAACAACAATTGAAGCCGCCTTTTCTCCCGTAACGGTTACGCTGTCGCTCACTCCGCCAACGCAGGGAATATCGGCAAAAAAAGCAGTATCGTCTGATTTATAACAGGAAAGGCTTTTAAAGCCATAGTCATAGAGCGAAATGTGGTCGTTCCAGTCATTGCCGTCATTCAGCGTTACGCATACAAGCGTTAAGCCGTCCTTTTTTGCCGCAGAAACAAGACATCTGCCTGCCGCCTTTGTGAAGCCTGTTTTTCCGCCAATGCAATATTCATAAAGAGAAAGCAGTCTGTTGTGATTAGTGTAGGTGATTTTCTTTGAATCAGGCTCAACAAACTCAACCGCTGTTCGCTTTTGCGAAGTGAGCTTTGCAAAGTCATCATTTTCAAGCGCATAGCTCATCAGCAGAGCCAAATCATATGCAGTCGAATAGTGATTGTCATCGTCAAGGCCGCTCGGAGTGACAAAGTGGGTGTTCTTCATTCCAATCTGAGATGCCCGTTCATTCATTTTCTTTGCAAATTTTTCAATGCTTCCCGAAATTGACAGAGCCGCGGCATTTGCGGCGTCATTCCCCGAAGCCATCATCATTCCCGAAGCAAGATCCCTCAGCGTGACGATTTCACCGACCTTGAGGTACATTGAGCTTCCCTCAGCACTCATTTTATCTGTAAATTTGACCTCTTTGTTTGCAGAGGAAGCCTCTTCAAGCGTCAGCAGGGAGGTCATCAGCTTGGTTGTGCTTGCAGGCTTCATCTTTTTATTTTCGTTTTTAGAATTAATTATCTGTCCGTTATCAACACAGTACAGCACATATGCTTCTGCCGATATTTTTGGCATAGCACTGTCCTCTGCCCTTGCACAAACCGAAAACGAAAGCACAAGCAAAACTGACAGCACCACCGACGCAATCTTTTTCATTCGGACACCCCCTGCATATTCTATGCAGAGGGAAACCGATATTATTACATTTTAAATATCGGTATCGTCCATTGTGATTTCGGAAAAATCGTCCGTATTGTCAGATTTTTTCTTTCCGTCCTTTTTGAATATATCCTTTACCTTGTCAATAACCTCGGGAATCATTCCGACAAGTCGGTCGGGAGTACCCTCAAACTTATCAACGGGAATGAGCTTAACCTCGCCCTTATAAACTGTCAGGAACGCAACAGGCTGAATTGTAACGCCTGCTCCGCTTCCGCCGCCGAAGCAGTCCTTATTCTCCTTTTTTGTCGGGAGGTCGGAGCCGCCTGCGGCAAAGCCGTAGCTTACCTTTGAAACGGGAATAATCAGTGTACCGTCAGGTGAGGAAATCGGCTCGCCTACGATTGTGTTGACATCAATCATTTCCTTGATTTTTTCCATTGTTGTGTCCATAAGATTTCCGATCGGATGTTCCATAATTATTCTCCTTAGCTATTGATATTATTTCAGTTCAGCCAAAAGCCTTAATGCTTTTATTCCGTGCTTCAGAACAAGCTTTACAAGCCAGAAAATTCTTGTCCTTGCTTCAAGATTAATTTTAATTGCAGTCTTTGCGCCCTCTTCAAAATCCGGGGTGACATCTACTCCGTATTTTTTACAGCGGAGCGAATTAATCAGCACACCGAACGCAGGATATACGGCTGAACAGCAGTATCCGTATTTTACGGCGGTGTCGGCGGCGTCACTTCCTGCAACGCTTACGCTGAGCATCAGCCTTTTTACTATTATGTGCTTAAAAAAGTCCTTTAATGCGCCCTTTGCAAGCTTAATAATGCGGTTAATCAGCTCAATCAGCCCTGTCAGCCCTTTTTCCTTGATAAGACTTTTCTTTTTCTCCTTCGGCTTTGGTGCTTGCTTTTTTGCCGGCTTAGCCGGTTTTTTCTTTTTTTTCGGCTTTTGCGGATATATTGTAAAGGGTATAAAGCCTATGGTTAATTTGCATATAAAGTCATTGTCATAGCTTGCCCTGAGCTTTACAGGGGCTGTCATAATTAAAAATATCACAAGAAGAATCCCCAGCAAAATATATAACCAAAGCAAGGCAATTCCTCCTTAATATCATTTATACCTCATTGTCCGTTATTTCTGTCGGATTATCTTCAGCGCTGTTGTCATCGGATTCTTCGTTTGTTTTCTTTTCCTTGTCGTCCTCGGGGATAGGCGGAAGCATTTCAAGACTTTCGATGTTAAAGCATCTTAAAAAGTTTTCTGTTGTGCCGTAAAGCAGAGGTCTGCCGGGCAGCTCCAATCTTCCCTTTTCCTCAACAAGTCCCTTTGCCGTAAGGCTTCCGATTACACCACTGCAGTCAACACCTCTGACCTGCTCAACAAAAGCCTTTGTCACCGGCTGATTGTATGCGACAACAGCAAGCACCTCCAATGCCGCCTGCGAAAGCGGAGTGTTTCTTCGCAAATCCATTACGGTGCGAATCTGCGGGGCGAACTCCTTGCAG
>CALZCU010000117.1 GCA_945632055.1 uncultured Ruminococcus sp.
CGCAATCGGAGTAGGGCTTGTATGTTCAATTGAAATCATCGTTCCGACTGTTGTGAGAGTGTCGTCGGATAGCTCATTCTGAGCAAGCTCGGCAGCAGCATTTTCCATAAGAGCCACTACTGCAGGTGTTGCAAGCACCATAAGGCTTCCGCTGCCCATTGCGCAGGCGAGATTTTCCTCTTCAACCTTAATCGTCTTTGAAATTGCTTTTTCAGCCATAATTACCGCCTTTCCTGTTTGTTTACAAACATCATATTACGAAATGGATTTTTATACGATAATAATACAATAAAAATAAAAAATAAGCAAGCATATACGAAACAGATTTGCCCTACCATTTCACAGAAATTTCTTATATTGATATACATAAAGAAGAGCAGAAAACCGAAATTTTCTGCTCTAAAATATTTACAATCCCAAAAGCTGTTTTTTCTTGGCTTCAAACTCTTCCTTTGTTATAATTCCCTGAGTGAATAATTCGTTATACTTTCTCAGCTCATCGGGAACAGAGGAAAATGTATTGTTACCGCTGTTTGCATTTACAGCAGCGTTTTCATTCTGCTTTGCCTTTTGCTCGTCCAAATCCTTGCACATTCTAAGAACCTTTTGAAAGTTTTCAGACTCCTCCATAGTAATCCATCGCAAGTCAAAGCCTATATTTCCTCCTGCATAGTCAATCCTGAATACTGTTCTTTTTCTGACAAAATACAAGCAAAGACAAACTATTCCGACAATCAGCAAAAGTAAAAAAATAAGGATCGGCAGAACCGGAGCCTGAATTCCTGCTAAAATATACAATTAAAATCACCTCACAAAACTCAAAAACTTAAAACAGCAACGAGAAACACAATCAAAGCCGCAATAATGCAGGAAACACCAATTGCAAGTAAATATGTAGGATTAATGTGTTCAAAGCCTGTTCCCGTAACATCCTTTAAATCAACAGCCTTTTCTTCGTGACTTGTGTAAAAGCCTTTACCCTTTTTATACAAGCACTTTCCTCTGAAATAAAGACGCTTGTCGGACAGGATTGCAAAGCCTTCGCCCAGAACTCCGGTTGAAAGAAACTTCTGCACTACATTGTTGCCGAGAATGGCAACTATTTTTTCTTTTTGGTCGAATAAAATTTCTCTAAGATTTTTCATTTTTTACCTCTTTCTTTATATTTATTTATGTTACATATAGATTCTGGCATTACTTAAAAATATAATCAATCTTTCGGTTGGCTTATCGCAGTCTTCACGAAACCAATATTTATATTCTTCATATTCCTCTTTTGTCATATCAGATGGATTTGTACCCTTTAAATATACAGTAAACTTGCTTCCGGTGTTAAAGTCATTATCAGAATATTCTATTGGTATTTTATTACCATTGGCATAATCACTTCCTTGGGTTCCCGGTTTATTTTCAAGTGAAGTATCAGCAACATAAAATGTATATTTTTTGTCATTTACTTTTTCAAGACGGTCAATTCTTCCGGTGCAGACAGATCTTACAAAAGTGCCCAATGTATGACCGCTTACCTCACTTCTAAAAGAACCGTCAGCATCAATTTTAATATTACTTCCGACCATACCGTTTCTGTTTAAATTATACTCACCGGCAAGAATACTGAAATCTGTGTTTTCCTTTTCCGAATCGCTGTAGAATTGATTAATAAACTTAATGGCTTCAGAATAAGTCATTGCTTTATTCTTTCCCGGACTCAGATATTTGCTGTACTCGTCTGCATTATGATCACTATACATCAATAGAGACGACATATTATTAAACAAATTATATTTGTATTTATCACATTTTTCAAATCCTACATTTTGTCCGTCAAGCTTACCTGTATTCTCTACTCCGGGAGCATATCCTTCATATTGGTCCATTGTCAATTCTAATGACAATTCGTTATTATTTGTTTCAAACCGATAAACTTTGAAGCTCCTGCCTGTCATATTGGAATAAACAGACATATAAAGAGTTTTATCGTTCCCGACCTGAAAAATGTGATATCCCCTTATTGACTGAATATCTGACTGCAAATTTATTTTATCTTCGTCATCGGAAATAACGCTATGACAATTTCCGTTGCTGTATGTATAAACATTCAAATAAGCGTACTTGTATCCGTCCTTTTTCTCCGAGGTTGCAAATATCAGTTCAGGAGTGCTGTCGCCCATAATATCGGCAAAAACAATTTGTCTGTCCTCAGTACCCTCATCTTCAAACTGCCAATCATACGCTTTTATTTTTCCGACATTTTTCTGGATAACACTTTTATAGGCTTTATATGCTTCGCTGTAGTCAGGCTCGGCAGGTAATGTGGTTTCAGGCTGAGTTGTTTCTGAATCGATATTTTCCTTTGTAGAGATACTCTCATCGCTTGTTTCTGAGATAACATTATTATTTTTGCTGTTATTCATAAAATTGTCATCAATTGTCTTTCCTATTAAAATCCCTATACCTGCAACCGCAACTGCGCCAAGCACTGAAACGGCAATTTTTGCCGCAAGCGGAAACGAATGCCTTGAAACAGACTTAGCTGCACCTGACTTAATA
Source organism: uncultured Ruminococcus sp. (assembly GCA_945632055.1). Lineage (GTDB taxonomy): Bacteria > Bacillota > Clostridia > Oscillospirales > Acutalibacteraceae > Ruminococcoides. Next base: position 2,551 of record CALZCU010000117.1, read on the forward strand.
CCACCTATTTTTGATTCTGTAGGAATACTTTTCTTTTCAGCACTTTTGACAGCCGCTTTACCGGAAGTTCTTACAAGAGTTGATATATCGCCCTGCGGTATCACATTTTCAGAAATATTCCTTACGACCAATGCGCCGAGTGAAACTGCTCCGACAGCAAAGCCGAAGAATTTTTCGTTGTGCTTTTTCTCGTAATTCTCAATCTCGTTCTTTATATACTTTCTTGCGAGGTGCAGGCGTGACTTAACTGTTCCCTCCGAGCAATCCATAATTGCAGATATCTCGCCGACTGTCTTTTCGTTGTAGTAATATAAAACAACTGTCTCACGCTGAACGGCAGAAAGTGAATTGATAATCTTGAACAATCTTTCACGCAAATCGTTCCTTTCTGCATATTCCGAAGGAAGCATCAATTCGCTTTCAGACTCATTATCTAAATAATCGTTGATTATTTCATCATCAAAGCTCAGTTCATCACTCTTTGACGCTTTCAAAATATTAAGGCTTCTGGTATACACTATCCTATAAAGCCACGAATCAAACGCTTCAACTGACCCAAGTGATTGTATATTCTGCCAGACCGCTATCATTGACTGCTGAACAGCGTCCTCGGTATCCTCCTTGTTTTTCAGAATAGCAAACGCTGACGCATAAATGTATTTTGCATTTATTTCAAGCAGATAATTAACAGCCTCCGGATTTCCGCCGATAGCCTGAATTATTGTAAGTTTTTGATCATCATTATATTTCATATTTCACTCGTCCCGTCTAATGCAAAAGTATTTGTGCTTGCCTGCTTCATTATATAAGACAACACAGGATAAAAAACGGTTTAATAAAAAGATGATTTTTTTCAAAATTCTTTATTTTTTAAAATTAATTAATCAATTAAGGAGAAAGAGTATGTATTTCCCGTGTAACGGTAATCACGATAATTGCTTTTTCAGCCATAATTACTGCCTTTCCTGTTGTTTAAACAAAATAAGTGTGCTATAATAGATATGTTATGATTCCATAATACAATAAATTTACAAATTAGGCAAGTTCTTGCCATAAATTATTTTGAGGAGAGTTACTAATGAAATTAGGTATAGTAGGCTTACCGAATGTAGGCAAAAGCACACTTTTTAATGCAATTACAAATGCAGGTGCTCAGAGCGCAAACTATCCGTTCTGCACAATTGAGCCGAATGTCGGCGTTGTTGCAGTTCCCGACAAGAGGCTCGACAAGCTTGCAGAGATGTACGATCCCGACAAATACACACCCGCTTCAATCGAATTTGTCGACATTGCAGGTCTTGTGAAGGGTGCGTCCAAGGGCGAAGGACTCGGCAACAAATTCCTTTCCAACATTCGTGAATGTGACGCAATTGTTCATGTTGTGCGCTGTTTTGAAAACGACGATATTATTCATGTTGAGGGAAATATCAATCCTGCAAGAGATATTGAAACAATTAATCTTGAGCTTATTCTCTCCGATGTTGAGATGATGGAACGCAGAATTGACAAAACCAAAAAAATGCTCAAGGGCGACAAAAAATATCAGAAGGACATTGACTTTTACGAAAGAGTGCTTTCAGCTCTTGAGGAGGGCAAGCCTGCAAGAAGCGTTGAATGTGACGATGACGAAAAGGCTCTGCTTGCCGATGTTGCATTGCTGACAAGCAAGCCTGTGATTTATGCCGCAAATATGAGCGACGAGGACTTTGCAAACGGCATCGACAACAATCAGGGCTACAAGGCTGTTCAGGAAATAGCATCGGATGAGCACGCAGGAGTTCTGCCGATTTGCGCTCAGATTGAGGAAGAAATTGTTGAAATGGACAAGGAAGAAAAGGAAATGTTCCTTGCCGATATGGGACTTGAGGAAAGCGGTCTTGACAGGCTTATCAAGGAGTGCTATTCCCTGCTCGGTCTAATTTCCTACCTCACCGCCGGCAAGCAGGAGGTAAGAGCCTGGACAATCAAGAACGGAACAAAGGCTCCTCAGGCGGCAGGAAAAATCCACTCCGACTTTGAGCGTGGATTTATCAGAGCCGAGGTAATCGCATATGACGACTTAATCGCCTGCGGAAGTATGACAGCCGCAAAGGAAAAAGGCCTTGTCCGCAGTGAGGGCAAGGAGTACGTTATGAAAGACGGCGATGTAGTTCTGTTCAGGTTTAATGTGTAATATA
>CALZCU010000118.1 GCA_945632055.1 uncultured Ruminococcus sp.
AACCGATTGAGGTTATGGCAGCAAAGAACACAAATCTGATTATTATGTCGGCTATTGGAATCGGTGTAGTATTGCTGATTATTGCGATGTGTCTTAACATCTACACATCAATCAGACAAAAAAACTACGGACGAGCGCTGTTCAGCACAAGCGGAGCTGCAGGAATAGTTTTTTATGGCTCCGTAGTATTCGGTCTTGTGGGACAAATGTTCCTTGGCTTGAATATACTAACTCTCCCCTATATTCTTTGTCTGATTGTAATTCCGTTTATTCTTGTTTTCTTCGGTGAACCGCTTACAAGACTTATCAACGGCGAGCCTGATTGGAAGCCCGAAAGCTGGGGCGGATATATAGTAGAAAACCTTTTTGAATCCATTGAGGTTATATTAAGCTATGTTACAAATACAATGAGTTTTCTGCGTGTCGGCGCATTTGTGCTTGTTCACGCCGGAATGATGATGGTTGTTTTTGTGCTTGCCGAAACTGTCGGCGGTGTTGGTTATTGGCCGATTGTTGTTTTCGGAAACGCACTTGTTATGGTTCTTGAGGCACTGCTTGTTGCAATTCAGGTGCTTCGTCTTGAGTATTACGAAATGTTCAGCCGTTTTTATTCGGGCGAAGGAAGACCTTATGAGCCTGTAAAATTAATTACAGAATAATTTTTAGGAGGAATTTTTTATGTTCGTATTCAATTTGTTTATGCTTGCACTTCCCGTTGTTTTCCTTTTTGCTTCGGTAGTTATTGCCGTTAAGGCTTTTGAAAAAGGAAAAAGCAGAAAGAAAACCGTTCTTATGCAATTAGCTTCATTTGCTGCTGTATTTGCTATCTGTATGGTATGCCCCTTTGTTGCAAGCGCAGCAACTGAGGATCCGGCAGCAACCTCCGCTGCTGCAAGCGGTATGGCTTATATCGGCGCAGCAATCGCAACAGGTCTTTCCTGCATCGGCGGCGGTATTGCAGTTGGTAACGCTGCTCCTGCCGCAATCGGCGCAACAAGCGAAGATCCCAAGGCATTCGGTAAGGCTATCATCTTCGTTGCTCTCGGCGAAGGTATTGCACTTTACGGTATGCTCATTTCTATTATGATCATCTCATCAATAGGCTGATTATTCCGAATTTTTAAGGACTCTGATATTATGAAATTTTTTCTTATTAGTGATAATGTCGATACAAAAATGGGTATGCGTTTTGCCGGTATTGAGGGTGTTGTTGTTCATGAGGAGGATGAGGTTCGCCGTGAGCTTACCGAGGCAATGAACAGAAATGACATTGCCGTTATCCTTATGACCGAGCATCTTGTCGCACTATGCCCTGACCTTGTGTATGAGCTTAAGCTGAACCGAAAGCAGCCGCTTATTGTTGAAATTCCCGACCGTCACGGCAATGGAAGAACAAAGGACAGTATTACAAAATATGTTCAGGACGCTATCGGAGTTAAGCTGTAAGGCAGATTGGATTGCCTAATTGAATTTTATCACAAACATATTTGCTAAAGAGGTTATATGTATGGAAAAAACCGCAAAAACGGATAACTTTCTTAAAGCCATAAAAAAATACGCTGTGGAACAGAGAACCATTATGCGCAACGAGGTTGAACAGCTTAAAGAGCAGAAAATCAAGGAAGCTGAGAAAAAAGCTAAGCTTGACAGCGAAAAGCTGATTAAGGATAAGCTTGAAGCAAAGCGCAATGAGCAAACCTCAAAAATTGCAAAAATGACTCAGGAAGGACAGAAACATCTTTTTCTTGAAAGAGCTGAAATGACTGACAGCGTATTCAAAAAGGCTGAGGAAAAGTTGATTGAATATGCAAATACAGCCGAATACAGTGCAAAGCTTGAGCAAAGTGCAAAGGATATTGCAGCACTGTTTTGCAATGAAAGCTGTACTCTTTATGTCAATGAAAGGGATATGGCTTCCGCTGAAAAACTTAAATCATTTTTTAACGGAGAAACAGAGGTTTGCGCTGACAAGACTATCAGAATCGGCGGAATCAAAGGCTACTGCAAGGCTATGAGAATTGTTGCCGATGAAACTCTGGACAGCAAGCTGAATGCACAAAGAGAATGGTTTGTTGAAAACTCAGGGCTCAGTGTGCTTTAAAAGTTGAGTTAACCGAAAGAGATGATAATATAAATGGAAAACAATAATGTTATTTACGGTATCAACGGTCCTGTTGTAACTGTAAAAGAAACCGACTCCTTTGAAATGATGGAGATGGTTCATGTCGGAAAACAAAAGCTTGTAGGCGAAGTAATCGGAATTACCGACGAGCTTACAACTATTCAGGTTTACGAAGAAACAACCGGTCTTAAACCCGGTGACCCCGTAACAGGAACAGGTGCGCCGATGAATGTTCTTCTCGGACCAGGTATTATTGATAATATTTTTGACGGTATTGAAAGACCTCTGAAGGCTATAGAGGAACATTCGGGTGCATTTATCAGCAGAGGTGTTGCTGTATCCTCACTTGATGAAAACAAGCTGTGGAGCGTAACAATTAAGGTTAAAGTCGGTGACAGTCTTGAGGGAGGACAGATTTATGCAGTTCTGCCTGAAACGCCTATTATTGAACACCGACTTATGGTACCTCCTGAGCTTTCAGGCGTTATAACCAAGGTTATGCCTAACGGTGAATACAAGCTGTTTGATACAGTTGCTGTTCTTAAAGACGATGAAGGCAATGAACATAACCTTACGCTTTGCCAGAAGTGGCCGATAAGAACAGCTCGTCCGGTTAAGGACCGTCTTCCCTCCTCAGTACCGCTTATCACAGGTCAGAGAGTAATTGACGCTCTCTTCCCGATTGCTAAAGGAGGAACAGCGGCTATTCCTGGCGGCTTCGGTACGGGAAAAACTATGACTCAGCATCAGCTTGCAAAGTGGTGTGACGCTGATATTATCATTTATGTCGGCTGTGGTGAACGAGGAAACGAGATGAGCCAGGTACTTGAAGAGTTTTCCGAGCTTATCGACCCAAAATCTCAGCGTCCTATGACAGACAGAACTGTACTTATCGCCAATACCTCAAATATGCCTGTTGCCGCTCGTGAAGCGTCAATCTACACAGGAATTACGCTCGGCGAGTACTACAGAGATATGGGATACCATGTGGCTATGATGGCTGACTCGACCTCCAGATGGGCTGAGGCTCTGCGTGAAATTTCAGGCAGACTTGAAGAAATGCCTGCTGAGGAAGGTTTCCCTGCCTATCTTCCATCAAGACTTGCAGAGTTCTATGAAAGAGGCGGCAGAGCTGAGGTTCTGAGCGGTGGCGAAGGCTCTGTTACGCTGATAGGTGCCGTATCTCCGCAAGGTTCAGACTTCTCTGAGCCTGTTACTCAGAATACCAAACGATTCACACGCTGTTTCTGGGCGCTTGACAAAGCTCTTGCCTATTCAAGACACTATCCTGCAATCAATTGGATGAACAGCTACAGCGAATATTTTAATGACCTTGACCCTTGGTTTAAGGAAAATCTCGGCGAGGATTTTGTTGAATACCGCAACAGAATTGGCGCTCTGCTTCAGGAGGAAAACTCCCTTATGGAGATTGTTAAGCTCATAGGCTCTGATGTTCTTCCTGACGACCAGAAGCTTGTAATCGAAACTGCAAGAGTAATTCGTGTCGGATTTTTACAGCAGAACGCTTTCCACGCTGATGATACCTTTGTTCCGCTTGAAAAGCAAAAGCTGATGATGAAAACAATTCTCCATTTGCACAGCAAGGCAAAGGAAATTGTCGCAAAAGAAATTCCGATTTCCAAAATTATTAATCTTGGATTGTTTGATAAGCTGACGAAGATGAAATATGATATTCCCAACAGCAAGCCTGAAATGTTCAATGATTACATCAAGGAAATTGACGACAAACTTGCTTCACTTTTGAAATAAGGAGGAAACGCATTTATGATTATTAATTATGTGGGCGTAAAGGAAATTAACGGCTCGCTTATTGTAATGGACGGCGTTAAGGGCGTTTCCAATGAAGAAATCGTTGAAATTCGTCTTGATAACGGAACTATGCGTCAGGGCAGAGTTGTGCAGATAGAGGGCGAGCGGATTGTTGTTCAGGTGTTTGAGGGCACAAGAAGAATAAGCCTTAAGAACACAAGAACAACGCTGACAGGACATCCTATGGAAATGCCGCTCTCTCCTGAAATTATCGGACGAGTACTTGACGGTGCAGGCAGACCGATTGACGGCTTGGGAGATATTTTTCCTGTTAAGCGTGAAAACATCAACGGCACGCCTATTAACCCTGTTTCAAGAGTATATCCCAAGAACTACATTAATACGGGAATTTCGACAATTGATACGCTTATGACGCTCATCAGAGGTCAGAAGCTCCCTATCTTCTCAGGCACAGGTATGACGCACAATGATTTGGCTGTTCAGATTGTTCGTCAGGCTAAAATCAGCGGAGCAGACAGCACGAACTTCGGTGTTGTTTTTGCCGCAATGGGAGTTCAGAAGGATGTTGCCGAATATTTCAGGAGATGCTTTGAGGAAAGCGGCGTTCTCTCAAGGGTTGTTATGCTCCTCAACCTATCCAACGACCCGATTATCGAAAGAACTCTTACCCCGAGATGTGCGCTTACAATTGCAGAATATCTTGCTTTTGAGCTTGATATGCACATTCTTGTAATTATGACCGATATGACCTCCTATGCCGAAGCTCTGCGTGAGTTCTCCTCGTCAAAGGGTGAAATC
>CALZCU010000119.1 GCA_945632055.1 uncultured Ruminococcus sp.
TTTTGTCACTTCGTGACATTTCCCCTAAAAGGGGAATTTCCTCAAGGGAAGGCTTTGCTATATCATAAAAGTTGACTATTATTAATTTTTTGTTCCTACTTTTTCGACAAGCTGAGGCGTCCAAACGGGTGCCTGCAACTTTCTCAACAATATACTAAATTATCTGCACTGATTCTTTCTGCGCTTTTCATACCACGCTTCGCCATTGTATTCATCCCACTCTATAGTAACACTTTCGCACTGAATATCCGCTATAAAATAAAGGATTTTTTTGCCGCAAAAATCAATAGAATACACAGAATTTTCCTTTTCCTCAATCGATTTAGCCCAAGCGCAATTTTTAAGCTCATCGATAATTTTATCCTCAGCCTCTTTGCCCTCATAAATAGTCTTTTTGCTAACATCCACAACATCCACAAGTGAAAGTATGCTATAATTTTTGAAAGTGATAATTGCACATTTGATTTCCATATCAACATCATATGGGTTTTGCTCAGCAGTTTTAATAATATTCAAGTGCTTTGCAGAAACAACAAGGTCTTTATCGGTTCTTTTGTCAAAAATAAAATCCGCATCGTGAATTATAAAATCACAAAATCTATTCTTTGAAATATACTTCATAATTTTCACATATCCTTTCAAAATCAGTATAATTTAAGCAGATAAAAATGTCAATATACGCAAATAAATAAAATGTTGTTCTTGACTAACCGCCGCATATAGTTATAGAATAGTCGGGTACCCTACACGAAATTGGAATTTTCCATTTCTGTCGGGTAATTCCAAAACTTTAAAGCGGTGTTTAAATTGATAAAGCTATTGACACGAATTTTTGTAAAAAACAGTGACGACATAAAAAATCCCAATGTCAGGGCGGCATACGGAAATATGTCGGGCATTGTCGGGATTTTCCTCAACCTCTGCCTGTTTGCCGCAAAGCTGACGGCAGGCATCGTGTCAGCCTCCATTTCGGTAGTCGCTGACGCATTCAACAATCTCTCTGACGCAGGAAGCTCTGTTGTCACCTTTCTCGGCTTTAAGCTTGCAAACCGCCCTGCCGACAAGGAGCATCCCTTCGGGCACGGCAGATATGAATATGTTGCAGGACTGGGAATTTCCGTTGTAATTCTACTTGTCGGAGTGGAGCTTCTGAAAGGCTCGGTCGACAAAATTTTCAATCCCGACAGCTCAACGGAGATAACCCTCGTTTCCGCCTGCATACTTGCCGCATCGGTGCTTGTTAAGCTGTGGATGTTCTTCTTCAATAAAATTCTTTCAAAGAAGATAAACTCCTCTGCACTAAAGGCAACCTCTCTCGATTCACTAACCGACTGCGTTGCTACTACAATTGTGCTTGCAGGACTTATTATTTCCAACCTCACAGGGCTGATGATTGACGGCTACCTCGGCACAGCCGTTGCGATTTTCATTTTGTTTACAGGCGTCAGCACCTTCAGAGAAAGCCTTTCTCCCCTGCTCGGCAATCCCCCTGACGCTGAATTTGTAAGCGAAATTAAGGCAACGGTTATGCAGAGCGACATAATTGTCGGCATACACGATTTGATTGTTCACGATTACGGTCCCGGGAGATGTATAATCTCTCTCCACGCAGAAATTCCGAGCAGTGAGGACATTCTGAAGGCGCACGATTCAATTGACCTTGTTGAAAAAACGCTTGAACGGAAGTTCAACTGTATGGCGACAATTCATATGGATCCTATAGCGACCGATGATGAGTACACGCTCAACCTCAAGGACAGGGTTTGCAAGGAGCTGTGCGACAGCGAAAACGGCTTTTCTATCCACGATTTTAGAGTTGTGCACGGCGAAACGCACACGAATGTAATTTTTGACCTTGTTGTTCCCTACGAAACAAAGCATAGCAATGAGGAAATCCGAAGCACAGCCAAGGAGAAAATCAGAAAAATCGACCCGAAGCTGATTCCCGTAATGCACATTGAAAAATCCTTTACAGAGTCGAGTGCCTCGACACGCAATTCGAGCAGATAGGTTGATATTGTCAAACCTTCTCTGCCCGACCGTTTTAGAGCAATTTCCTATACAGTCAAAAAGTCGAGTGCCTCAACACGCAATTCGAGCAGACAAATTGATATTGTCAAACCTTCTCTGCCCGACCGCTTTCGAGCAATTTTCTATACAGCAAGCAAACAGCTGAAGCATTTTTCGTGCTTCAGCTTTTTAAATTAATATTCCAAATATGCGTTAAATCTTGCATATTTATAAATCATATTCGAATATATATCTCTGCTGTAAAAATCTGAGCAAAGCGTTTCAAGATTTTCAGAGCTTCTGATTGTTTCATATCTTTCATAGCCAGCAAGGTGTTTTTGAATAGCAGTCACATTAAGTACTGATAAAGGTAAGTAACTTGCATCAATTGAGCTAACCAATTTTTGCGAAGAATTTAAGGTATACATTCCTGCAATGGCCTTGCTGTATAATGTTGCGTCAACAACCGTGACCTTTCCGTCGCCGTTCACATCTCCAACCACTTGATTATAACCGCAAATTTTATTAAATGAAAATCTCAGATTCCAATACTCGCTGTCAATCTCATAATCATCACTGCTATTTTCAAGTGTGAGCCTTGCTGTTCTAAGTGCTTCCTGAAAGCTATCCCATATTTCATCGCTGTAATAGTTGTCATTTACTTCTCTGCTGCAAATACTGATCAATGTACTCAATTCAGTTTTTCTGACGCACATTTTAGCCTCATCCGCTTTTAAAATATCAGAGGCTTCTTCAAACTGTTCTTTCGTAACTGTTTTATAATAGAAATACTCTTCAAGCAATTTTTCCGCTTTGGAAATGTCGTTATTTAATAAATTTACAGAATTAACGGAATAAGATAAAATACATTCGCCCGGGTCGTTTTCAATTCCATATTCTTGTTTTAGTTTACAAATATACAAATATAGCTGTTTATTCAGATTTGAATCATCTGTTGCCGCAAAAGCAGGAACGGCACAAAGCACAGTCAGCATAATTGCAAGCAATACTGAAATTACTTTTTTCATTGTAAATCCCTCTTTCAAAATAGTTAATATTTTTTATAAAGTGCATTAAAGGCACCTTTATAATAATATATTACCACAAGCAAAATCTAATTTCAATATTTTCCCATATTTTTGTTTACTGTTATAATATTTACACAGTTTTTTGTAAGTATTAAACAATGAATAAATTAAATAAGGCAAATTTATATAAAATAAAGGCAACACCGCACAAAACGATAAACGGTGTTGCCTTTATTGTTAAATTTTATTTGTCAATTATTAATTATATTATAAGCTCCTTGATTTTTGCTTCAGCGGCGGCGGCGTCTGCCTTGCCTCTGCTGTTCTTCATTACAAAGCCGACAAGCGCCTTGATTGCCTTTTCCTTGCCGCTCTTAAAATCCTCAACAGCCTTTGGATTGCTTTCAACTGCCTGTCTGCAAAGCTCAAGCATTGCGTTCTCGTCAAGTCCGCCCATATCGCTCTCGCTGATAAATTCAAGCGCACCCTTTCCCGAATCGAGCATCTTTTCAAGCGTTGCCTTTGCAAGATTGTTGCGGATTTTTCCGCTGTCAAGCAGCTTGACAAGCTCGTTGAGCTGTTCGGGAGAAACTGCAACGGCAAAAATCTCCTTGTCTGCTTCGGTTTCAACCCTGCTGAAAATCTGACCGATAATGAAGTTTGAAACGGTTTTCGGCGACTTCACTCCCTCGCAGGCTTTATCGAAGTACTCGCTTATATTTCTGTATTTCGTGAGGAGCTGTGCGTCCTTTTCGGGGATTGCAAGCTCGTCAATATATCTTCTGCACTTTTCGGCGGGAAGCTCAGGCAGTGAAGCCTTGATTTCTTCAACCTCTTCCTTTGAAACCTGAATTGTAACGAGGTCGGGGTCACGGAAATAGCGGTAGTCGTGAGCGTCCTCCTTGCTTCTCATTGAAGAAGTCGTGTTCGTTGCATCGTCATAGCGGAGCGTTTCCTGCACAACCTTTCCGCCGCTTTCAATCAAATCAACCTGCCTTTCAAACTCATATTCCATAGCCTTGCAGATATTGTTGATTGAATTCATATTCTTGATTTCCGTTCTCGTTCCGAGCTTTTCACTGCCCTCGGGACGGACGGAAATGTTTACATCACAGCGCATTGAGCCTTCCTGCATTTTGCAGTCGGAAATTCCGATATATCTCATCACCTGCTGGAGCTTCTCAACATACTCCCTTGCCTCGTCAATTGAGCGGATATCAGGCTCGGACACAATCTCAATCAGCGGAACGCCGCCACGGTTGTAGTCAACATAGGTGTCGCCGTGCTGGTGAATAAGCTTGCCGGCGTCCTCCTCAATATGAATGTGGTGAAGTCTGATTTTTCTGCCGTTGGAAAGCTCAACATAGCCGCCAATCGAAAGCGGAGCGTAGAGCTGGCTTATCTGATATGCCTTTGAAAGGTCGGGATAGCAGTAATTTTTTCTGTCCATTTTGGAAATTTCCGCAATTTCACCGTGAGTGGCAAGACCTGCCATAATCGCATAGCGCACAGCCTGACGGTTGAGCTTGGGCAGAGTACCGGGCAGACCGATGCAGACGGGACAGCAGTGAGTATTTGGCTCGCCGCCGAACTGTGTGGTACAGCCGCAGAAAATTTTTGTCTTTGTAGCAAGCTCGATATGGGTTTCAAAACCCGCAACTAATTCGTATT
>CALZCU010000120.1 GCA_945632055.1 uncultured Ruminococcus sp.
CAAGATTTGCTATGTACTTTAAAGCTATTTACAACTGCCACAGCCATTTCTTCCTTGCATTGTTTGCTTATGCGGCTGTACTGCTCGCAATGATTGTTGACAGAAAGCGCAGACTTCACCGTTCAGTATATCTTATTGCTACAGCATCTATTGTAGTTTTCTGCTATGTTTTGTTCTTACCCAATCTGACGGTATCAACCTACAATTCCATTATGTTCCCGCTTATCTTTATCGGAATTACATCTTATATTCTTTGTGAAAATAAGCCAAAGCCGCTGTTTGCAAGTTTGTTTGTACTTGGAATTATTTACTCATTTGCAATCTGTTTCTCTTCAAATCAGTATTTCTATGTAATTTCCATGGTTATCACTGCTTCAAATATGGCAAGCTATATTTTCCTTGCACAGTTGATTAAAGAGATGAAAACTACAGAAGATAATATTGAGTATTCCTTCTGGGTTAAGAAAGCAAGCTTTGTCCTTGTCGGCTTTATGATATTCCTGCAGGGTGCTTTTCAGATTACTGTAAAGGCTGAGCATTGCTTCTGGGAATCAGGAAATCCGAGTACACTCACTGCCCAAATCAAGGACGGTCCTGCAAAGGGTATCTATACAAGTGCAAACAACTACGACACCTATGAAATGATTTATAATGACTTGAAATATTATAACTATAAAGAAAAAGGTAACATTCTTTTCCTGACTTCAAAAACCTGGTGCTACCTTGCTGTAAACGATATGCCGTATGGAACATTATCCGCCTGGGTTTCAGGTGAAAAGGCTTCAAGTGTTCAAAGACTTAAAACCTACTATTCGGTAAATCCTGCTAAATCTCCGAAATATATCTATATTCCGAAGAGCTCTGAATGGGATTTTACAAATCTGCGTGTTGACGCTGTTAACAGCGGATATACCATAGATGAAAGCGCAGTAGGCTATAAACTTGAAAAAACAATTTAATTGTCAGCTTTATCTGCTCATAATAATTATGCGGTATAGCCTAAAATATACTGCGGTCATACATAATTATCAGCAATATAAAACTTGTAATTTCTGTTAATTTATGGTATATTATGTACTGTTTAGCATAGTACAGCGTGAAAATGCAACGCTTTTCTGCTGAAATTTTAACTGGGGGTATTTATTTATGGATATAATCAAGGCATACAACAGCTGGTGTGAAAAGGCTGTAGAAGATAAGGATTTAATTGCAGAGCTTGAAAGCATAAAGAATGACGAAAATGAAATTCACGAGCGTTTCTATACATCGCTCCAGTTTGGTACAGCCGGCTTAAGAGGAATTATCGGTGCAGGCACAAACAGAATGAATATTTATGTTGTTCGTCAGGCAACACAGGGACTTGCTAATTATGTTATCGCAAAATACGGCAAGGGCTCTGTAGCAATTTCTCACGACAGCCGTATTAAGGCAGACTTGTTTATGAAGGAGGCTGCAAGAGTTCTTGCGGCAAACGGCATTAAGGTTTATATCACCAAGGAGCTTCAGCCTACTCCCGTACTCTCCTATCTTGTTCGTTACTTCAAGTGTCAGGCTGGTATTATGGTTACTGCAAGCCACAACCCTGCCGCCTACAACGGCTACAAGGCTTACGGTGAAGACGGCTGTCAGATGACAGATGTTGCGGCAGAGGCTGTATACGAGGAAATCTGCAAGCTTGATATTTTTGAAGATGTAAAAACTGCTGACTTTGACGAGGCTGTTAAGTCGGGTATGATTGAATATGTTGATGAAAGTGTTTATGAAACATATCTTGACAAGGTAATGGAACAGCAGGTTAACCCCGGCATTTGCAGGGACGCTGATCTTAAGGTTGTTTACACACCTCTTAACGGTGCAGGTAACAAGCTTGTAAGAAAAATCCTCAACAGAATCGGAGTTACCGATGTTACTCTTGTTAAGGAGCAGGAGCTTCCCGACGGAAACTTTACCACCTGCCCCTACCCCAACCCCGAAATTAAGGAAGCACTTGCAAAGGGACTTGAGCTTTGTGAAAAAGAACAGCCCGACCTTCTGCTTGCAACAGACCCCGACGCAGACAGAGTTGGTATTGCAGTTAAGGATTATGACGGCAGCTACCGCTTAATCACAGGCAACGAGGACGGCGTAATGCTGACAAACTATATTCTTTCCTGTAAAAAGGCTAACGGCACACTGCCCGAGAAGCCTGTTGTGGTTAAGACTATTGTTACAACAAAGCTCATAAACAAGCTCTGTAAAAAGTATGGCTGTGAGCTTAAAAATGTGCTGACAGGCTTCAAATATATCGGTGAAGTTATTTTAAATCTTGAAAAGAATAGTGAAGAAAACCGTTATCTGTTCGGCTTTGAGGAGAGCTACGGCTACCTTTCAGGCACCTATGTAAGAGATAAGGACGCAGTTGTTGCTTCTATGCTTGTTTGTGAAATGGCTGCCTACTATAAAAAGCAGGGCAAATCCCTTGCTGAGGTTATCGACGGCCTTTATGAGGAGTTTGGCTACTATCTCAACACAACCTACTCATTTGAGTTTGAGGGTGCGGCAGGAATGCAGAAAATGGCTGACATAATGAGCAGTGTCAGAGCAAATATGCCCTCTGCTGTTGATAATTATAAGGTTGTTAAGGTTTGCGATTATCTGCTCAGCAAGGAAACCGATACAATCACAGGTGAGTCGGGCAACATTGACCTGCCTAAGTCAAATGTAATTGCACTTAACCTTGAGGGCGATAATGCAGTTATCATTCGACCCAGCGGTACTGAGCCTAAGATTAAGCTTTATATTACATCAGTTGGTTCTGATAAGGAAAATGCTGAGAAAATCTGCGAAGCTCTTGTTGCTTCATCTAAAAAGCTCTTAGGCATAATTTAACCACCAATATCATTTAATGATTATAGTAAAACAGACTGTCGAAGTTGATTTATATCAAATGCGACAGTCTGTTATTGTTTATGTACTTTTAGTAAATTAAAAATGATTAATATCTGAAAAGCTGACCGATTTTGTACTCTATCGATATTCCTGCAATATATTTCTGAATTTCTGTTGCGTCTTTAATGTTAATATATCCGTCACCGTTTACATCAGCCAGATTGCGTTTTAATGTATTGAGTTCTAAGTCACTGAGTGTGAATACATCGGTGAGTATTCGCTGAAGCGTTGTTACATCCTTAATATCAATCTGATTGTTTAGATCATTATCCCCTAACAAAAACTCACCCATTGAAACAAATTTAAAACCGTTCGTTTTAGCAACCTTGTCTGCTACCGTTCCGCTGTAGCCGTAATATGTGAAATCATCCAGCTTGGTAGCATAATCAATAAATCCAAACGCATCATCGAACATCGTTATAACAGACAGAGGAATTTTAACAGATTTAAGACCGCAATTATTGAATGCACCCCAGCCTATGTACTCTATTCCTTCCGGAAGTGTAATGCTCTTAAGAGAGGTGCAGCTTTCAAATGCACCTGAATCGATAGTCTTGAGATTCTTTGATAAAGTCACCTTGGAAAGCTTGTCGCAGTTCAAAAAAGCATAGGAGT
Organism: uncultured Ruminococcus sp.; assembly: GCA_945632055.1. GTDB lineage: Bacteria > Bacillota > Clostridia > Oscillospirales > Acutalibacteraceae > Ruminococcoides. Next base: position 3,544 of record CALZCU010000120.1, read on the forward strand.
CAATTTGGGTTACCGAATCAGGTATAGTTATTTCGGAAATGCCTGAGTTGGCGAACAGATAGTATTCAATTTTCTCTATACTGTTCGATAAGGTAACGCTTGTAAGCTCATCGCATCCATAGAAGGCATTTTCACCGATTTCAATGACAGAATCGGGAATTGTTATTTTTGAAATACCGCCGTAATAAAACGCTCTATTCCCTATTGACTGCAATCCGTTTGGAAGTTCAATATTCTTAAGAGAATCGCAGGATTTAAAGACATCTGCTCCTATTGAAGTGAGGTTCTTTGACAAAGTAACACTTTCGAGCATATTGCAATAAGAAAACAGACTGTCCGGGAGTGCAGTTATACCATCAGGAACATTTATCTGCCTAAGCTCATAGCAAGCAGTAAAGGCTTTCTCTTCAAATTTTTTAAGCGTTGACGGCAGCTTGCAGGTTTTCATTGATGTGCATCCCTGAAAAGCAGATTGCCCGATTTCTTCAACACCTTCAGATATAATCACTTCGGACAGATAAGAGCTTGAACACATAAATGCCATATAGCCGATTCGCTTTACAAAAGACGGAACGGTGAATGAAGTGTTTGTTTTTCCTAAAGGACGGGCAAGCAATACGGTTTTATCCTTGGTATAAAGATTTCCGCCGTAGGACTGGTAGCTTTTGTTTGAACTGTCTACATTAAATTCTTTCAGATTATCAATATTTGAAAATGCGCCCTCGGCTATTGTTTCAACAGAAGCAGGGATTTTTATTGTTTTCAACAATTCGCAGCCGCTAAAAATATCAACACCCTCAATGCTTTTGATGCCGTCGGTTAAAACTACACTTGTAAGGCTTTTGTTTGATACAAAGGCATTGTTTCCTATTTTTTCAACACTTGAAGGAATTGTTAATGATGAAATTTGCAGACCGCTTAATGCCCATTCACCAATCTCCGTAACGGTACCGGGAATTGTGACGCTTTGAAGCGGTGCGTAATAAAAGGCATAATCGCCAATTCTCTTGACAGTTGACGGGATTTTGTAGTCTGTGCCTGTTTTTGCCGGCGGATACATATAAAGCACCCACTTTCCCTTACTGAACAGTACACCGTTAACCGATGACAGC
>CALZCU010000121.1 GCA_945632055.1 uncultured Ruminococcus sp.
ATATCATAAAAGTTGACTATTATTAATTTTTTGTTCCTACTTTTTCGACAAGCTGGGGGCGGATATTATCCGCCCGATTTCCAACAAATGAACATTTATTTAAATTGTAGAAAACAGTCCGGATTGTTCCACAGATTATTGCAAACACATCGGTCGGGCAGCTTCATTTAAATTAAAAAAACCTGTCTGCCCGAATTGGGTGCAGCGTCACGATGCCGGGCGGATGGTATCCGCCCCTACGAGTTGTGTTTTTAAACAATATTTTTCTTTTATCGAAATAATATTGTCTGCACTTATGTTATTATATATAAGAATATATTTTACTTTATTGAAAAACGGTCGGGCAGAGAAGGTTTGATAATATCAACCTGTCTGCTCGAATTGCGTGTCGAGGCACTCGACTAATTTATAAAAACTCCACTTTAATTTACAGGGGGCTAAACAATGTCAGATGTAATCAGAATTTTTGTTGAAAAAAGAGACGGCTTTAATGTCGTTGCAAAGCAGACTCTCTGGGATATCCGCCATAATCTCGGAATGAAGTCTGTCACCGACCTGCGCTATATCGTTCGTTACGATATCGAAGGTCTTACAAGGAATGAATATGACAAGGCTAAGGGTATTGTGCTTTCAGAGCCTAACGCTGATGTTATCTACGAGGAAACGCTCCCCGTTGAGGACGGCTGGAAGGTATTTGCAATGGAGTATCTCCCCGGTCAGTACGACCAGAGAGGCGACTCCGCCGAGCAGTGCGTTCAGCTTCTCACACAGGGCGACAGATGCAAGGTGCTTACCGCAAGGGTAATCGCACTCAAGGGCGACATCACCGAGGACGAGCTTAAAAAGGTTGAGGAGTACCTCATCAACCCTGTTGAAAGCCGTCTTGCTTCGCTTGAAAAGCCCGAAACTCTTGATATGGAAATCCCCGTTCCCGATGATGTAAAGCGTGTTGAGGGCTTCATAAAATGGAATGATGACGAAATGGCTGAGTATTACGGCTCAATGGGCTTTGCGATGACTCTTGCAGACCTCAAATTCTGCCGTGACTACTTCCGTGACACAGAGAAGCGTGACCCCAGCGTTACCGAGCTGAGAGTAATCGACACCTACTGGTCAGACCACTGCCGTCACACCACCTTCCTCACAAGACTGAGCGAGGTTGAGGTTGAGAAGGCGGCTCTCGGCAAGGTTATCGAGGACGCTTTGCAGGAATACTACAATACCAGAACAGAGGTTTACGGCAAGGACACAGCAAGAATTGTGTCGCTTATGGATATGGCTTTAATCGGAATGAAGTCGCTGAAGAAAAAAGGCTTGATTCCCGACCTTGACGAGAGTGAGGAAATAAATGCCTGCTCAATCGAGGTGCCCGTTACAATCGACGGAAAAACAGAGAAGTGGCTCGTTCAGTTCAAGAACGAAACCCACAACCACCCGACTGAAATTGAGCCTTTCGGCGGTGCGGCAACCTGCCTTGGCGGCGCAATCAGAGATCCGCTTTCGGGCAGAGCGTATGTATATCAGGCTATGCGTGTAACAGGCTCGGGCGACCCGACAATTCCGTTCAAGGACACAATGCACGGCAAGCTTCCGTCAAGAAAGATTACAACAGGTGCGGCTCAGGGCTACAGCTCCTACGGCAACCAGATTGGTCTTGCAACAGGACAGGTTGTTGAGCTTTACGACAAGGGCTATGTTGCAAAGAGAATGGAAATCGGTGCAGTGGTCGGCGCATCTCCCAAGGAGAATGTTATCCGAGAAGTTCCTGCTCCCGATGATGTAATCGTTCTGCTCGGCGGCAGAACAGGCCGTGACGGCTGCGGCGGCGCAACAGGCTCGTCAAAGGCTCACACAGAAAGCTCAATCGAAACCTGCGGTGCAGAGGTTCAGAAGGGTAATCCGCCCACAGAGCGCAAAATTCAGCGTCTGTTCAGAAATCCTGCCGTTGCAAAGCTCATCAAAAGATGTAACGACTTCGGTGCAGGCGGCGTCTGCGTTGCAATCGGCGAGCTTGCAGACGGACTTACTGTTGACCTCGACAAGGTAACCAAAAAATATGACGGTCTTGACGGCACAGAGCTTGCAATCTCCGAAAGTCAGGAGAGAATGGCTGTTGTGCTTGACAAAAATGATGTTGATAAATTTATCGCAGAGGCTGAAAAGGAGAACCTTGAAGCCACTGCCGTTGCCGTTGTAACCGAAAATCCCAGACTTACAATGAATTGGAGAGGTGACAAAATTGTCGACCTCAGCCGTGAATTTTTAAATACAAACGGTGTTACTCAGGTTGCAAAAGCTTATATCACAGCTCCAAAGGCAGAGGACTGCTACCGCAATCAGTGCCCCGAGGCTCTCAGAGCTATGCCGTTTGAAAAGGCGGCGGCTGAAAATATGGGCAGACTTGAGGTTTGCTCACAGATTGGCCTTGCAGAACGCTTTGACGCTTCAATCGGTGCGGCTACGGTAATTATGCCCTTCGGCGGCAAAACACAGCTCACTCCGCAGGAGGCTATGGCGGCAAAAATTCCGCTTGAAAAGGGCGAAACAGACGACGCAACCGCAATGAGCTTCGGCTACATTCCCGGAGTTTCACGCTGGAGTCCGTTCCACGGCTCGGCTTACGCAGTTGTTGAGTCGCTCTCAAAGCTCCTTGCAATCGGCGCAAATCCGATGAAGGCAAGACTTACCTTCCAGGAGTATTTTGAAAGATTAAAGGATGTTCCCTCACGCTGGGGCAAGCCTGCCGCCGCTCTGCTCGGTGCAATGCAGGCACAGCTCAAGCTCGGACTTCCCTCAATCGGCGGCAAGGACAGTATGTCGGGCACATTTGAGGACATTGATGTTCCCCCGACTCTCGTCAGCTTTGCTGTTTCAATGACAAAGGCTTCAAAGACAATTTCCGCTGAATTTAAGAATATCGGCTCAAAGGTAATCTATGTTCCCGTTCCCGAAAACAAGGAAACTCTTATGCCCGAATGGGACAAGCTTATTGCAATGTATAACGCAGTGTTTGCTCTCTGCGAGAGCGGCAAGGTGCTTTCCGCTTCTGTTGTCAAGGAGGGCGGCGCCTGCGCAAGCGTCTGCAAGGCTTGCTTCGGCAACGGCTACGGCTTTAAGTTTGCCAAGGAGCTTACAAATGACGAGCTTTTCGCTCCGCTTTCAGGCTCGCTTGTGCTTGAGCTTGCAGACGGTGCAGAGCTTGACGGCAGTGTGCTGAGCTACGATTTGGGTGTTGTCACAGACGACGGAAAAATTACAATGGGCAGTGCGTCAGTCGAGCTTTCAGAGCTTCTTGAAAAGTGGACTGCTCCGCTTGAAAAGGTGTTCCCGACTCAGGCAGAGTGTCCCGAAATCGAGGTTGACGCAAAATTATATACAGAGAGAAATACAAAAGCACCTGCAATCAAGGCGGCTAAGCCGAAGGTGTTTATCCCCGTATTCCCCGGCACAAACTGTGAGGTCGACACTGCAAGAGCCTTTGAAAAGGCAGGCGCAGAGGTTGAAATGCTGATTGTCAAGAACCTCACCTCAAAGGGAATTGAGGAAACAATCGACAGAATGGAGCAGATTATAAAGACCTCACAGATGATTATGCTCCCCGGCGGCTTCTCGGGCGGTGACGAGCCTGACGGTTCGGGCAAGTTTATTGCCACAACCTTCCGCAATCCGAGAATTGCCGAGGCTGTAAACGAGCTTCTCAAAAATCGTGACGGACTTATGCTCGGAATCTGCAACGGCTTCCAGGCTCTCATCAAGCTCGGACTTGTTCCCTACGGTGAAATCCGTGAGCTTAATCCGAGCGATCCGACCCTGACCTTCAACACAATCGGCAGACACATTTCGCATATGGCTTACACGAGGGTGACCTCGGTTAAGTCGCCGTGGTTTGCAGGCGTGAACGCAGGAGATGTTTTTGCAGTTCCCGTATCGCACGGCGAGGGCAGATTTATGGCTGATATCGAAACAGTCAAGGCTCTTGCAGAAAACGGACAGATTGCAACTCAGTATGTTGACCTAAGCGGCAAGCCGAGCGCAGACATTGCCTACAATGTGAACGGCTCGGTATGTGCAATCGAGGGCATCACCTCTCCCGACGGACGAGTTCTCGGCAAGATGGGACACAGCGAAAGAAAGGGCGAAAACCTCTACAAAAATGTTCCGTTTGAAAAAGACCAGAAGATTTTTGAAAGCGGAGTAAAATATTTCAAATAGTTTTAGTTCGGGCAGACAGGTCGGAGCATCGCACCGAGTACCTCGGTAGGTAATTCGAGAAGATAGGTCGGAGCATCGCACCGAGTACCTCGGTGGGTAATTCGAGAAGATAGGTCGGAGCATCGCTATACAGCGGTGTCCCGACCGTTATTTTAAGTGTTATACCACCTCGTAGGGGCGGATATCATCCGCCCGATTTTCTGACAGATGAACATTTGTTTAAATCGTAGGGAACAGTCTTGACTGTTCCGACCGAGTACCTCGGTTCGTAATTCGTGTAGACAGCTCGGATTTATTAATCACAACTGTTGCCCGACCGAAGCATATGTTGTAATCTTGCGGAACGGTCAAGACCGTTCCCTACACTGTATTTATTAAAGTTTTCCTTAACAGTTCGTAGCGTCACGCTGTTGGGCGGATAATATCCGCCCCTACG
>CALZCU010000122.1 GCA_945632055.1 uncultured Ruminococcus sp.
CGATAAGTGAGACATAGGTTGACTTGCTGTTTTCCTCATCGCTTCCGACAGGCTTGCCAAGCACCTCGTCAGATGAGGTTACATCAAGAATATCGTCCTGTATCTGAAATGCTATTCCGATACATTCACCGTAGGCAGACGCCGCTCTTATGAACTTTTCGTCTGCTTCTGCACAGATACAGCCAAGCTCACAGGCGGCTTTAATCAGGCAGGCTGTCTTTTTGTAGTCCATCTCACGAAGCACATCAATTGAAACCTCTGAATTTTCGCTCATTAAATCAATGACCTGTCCTCCGACCATTCCGACTGCGCCTGTGTATTTTGCAAGGGTATTTACAGCCTTGCGGCAAGCACTGTCGCCGACAAGCTTTGATGCTCTGTCACTGCTGATTGCTTCAAACGCAAGAGTCTGTAGCGCATCTCCTGCAAGGAGCGCAATATCCTCACCGAACACCTTATGGTTTGACGGCTTTCCTCTTCTTAAATCGTCATCGTCCATACAGGGCAAATCGTCGTGAATAAGAGAATAGGTGTGAATCATTTCAACTGCACAGGCAAAGGGAGCCGCCTGCTCGTGCCTTGCTCCGCACAGCTTGGCAAATTGAAAGACAAGTTGCGGGCGAACTCTTTTTCCACCTGCTTCAAGGCTGTATTTCATTGACTCTATAAGATTTTTTTCTCTGCAATTCAAATCGGGAAGCAGGTCAAATAAATATTTTTCTGTTATAGAAATATAATCAGTCTTCAAAGATGTTTTCCTCCCCGTTTTTAATGCGAAGTATTCTTTCGTTTATATCCTCAATCTCGCCCTTGCACACTTCAAGCTCCTTCATACAGTAAGCAAGAAGCTCGCAAGCCTTGGCATACAGCTCAACGCTCTCCTGCAAAGGCAAGCCCTTTTGTTCCATTTTTGTTACGGTCTGTTCAAGCAAAGCATTTGCCTGTTCAAATGTCATTTTATCATTCATCACAATTACTCCTCTCTGCGTATTCGAGCAGTCGTTTTATGCGGTGATTTGCTCCGCTTCTGCTTATAGGCGGATTAAGATTCTGTCCCAGATCACGCAGGGACATTTCGGGGTTTTCAAGTCTGAGATACGCTATTTCACGCAGGTCATCGGGCAGCACTTCAAGTCCCTTGGTTTTCTTTATGTATTCAATCGCTTCAAGCTGCTTTGCTGATGCTGCCGCAACCTTTCCGATGTTCGCAACCTCGCTGTTTATGCGGCGGTTTACATTATTTCTCACCTGCTTAACTGCTTTTGTACCCATAATTTCCATAGCCTTTACGGGTGCGCCGATATATGTCAGCAGGTCGCAGATTTGCTCGCTTCCCTTGAAGTAAACAACATAGTTGCCGTTTCTGACAACTGTTTTCGGCGTAAATTCACATTCGGTTATTTCCGTAAGAATTTTGCACAAATCAATCGAAAGATTTTTATGCGGAACGCAAAATTCAGCGTGATAGCCCTTCATCGGATCTGCTACATAGCCGCAGGAGAGAAAAGCTCCTCTTACAAAGGCTGAGGAAAGCTCCTCGGAGCAGACATTCGCTCTGTTGACACGAGTTGTTACCTGCTGTTCGGAATGTCCGAAGCTCTCGAAAATTCTTTTACATTCATCGGAATCAACAATCTTGATTTTGTAAAGATGACTGTCGTTGGATTTTGTCCGAAGTGCCGTTTGCTTTTCAATTATCGGCATATACAGGTTTTGAAGCAGAAAAACACTCCGCTTGCAGGCATAGGTGTTTTCTGTTGTAAAAACAATTTTGTCGGCAGAAAAGGTTTTTCCGAAAAGTAACATTCCGTAAAGCTCGGCTTTAAGAAGCTCTTTTTCGTATATTTCCGCCGAGCAAAGCTCTTTTTTTATTTCGGAAGAAAAAGACACAACTGCACTCCCTCTTTTATCATTTGCTTACATCTCTGTGCTGAATCACGCATCTGTAGCCCTTCTCAATAAAATGCTCGTCAAGCGTTCTTGCAACGGTTACGCTTCTGTGCTTGCCTCCGGTACAGCCGATTCCGACGACAAGCTCGCTCTTTCCTTCCTTGAGATAAAGAGGAACGGAAAAATCAAGAAGGTTAAGGGTGCGCCTGATAAATTCCTGAGTTTCATCGCTGTTGAGAACATAATCCCTTACTTCCTTGTCAAGTCCCGTCAGCGGCTTTAGCTCAGGAATATAGTAGGGATTCGGCAGGCAACGGACATCTATAATAAGGTCGGCTTCAAGCGGAATCCCGTATTTGAAGCCGAATGACATAAATGTAAGAGTAAGACTTTGCGAGGTATCCTCCATAAACATCGACATTACCCGTTCACGAAGCTGTTTGTTGGACATATATGTCGTATCAATTTTAAAGTCGGCAAGCTTTTTTATCGGAATAAGCAATGCCTTTTCAAATTCAACAGCTTCGGAAACAGAGCCGTCCTTGAGCCGCTCGGAAAGCGGATGCTTGCGGCGGGTTTCCTTGTATCTTACAATAAGACAGTCAACCTTTGCATCAAAGAAAAGGATACTTACATCGCTGTATTTTGCCTTAAAGCTCTCAAGCTGAGCATACATATCCTCAAAGTTTTCATTGCCCCTTACATCTACCACAACCGCAACCCGTTTCATCAGGCTGTCCTCGGATTTTGAGCAGAGAGTGTAGAGCGTTGAAAGCAGTGAGGCAGGAATATTGTCGACGCAGTAATAGCCTATATCCTCAAGCACATGGAGCGCACTTGTTTTTCCTGCACCCGACATTCCCGTTATTATTACAAATTCCATAATTATTCACCTAAAGAATTATAAGTTCACATTCAAGATTATAGCCTGTGCTGTCTGCTACCGTTTTTTGAATATCTCCGATAAGGTTTCTTACATCGGCGGCAGTTGCATTTGACTTATTAATTATAAAGCCTGCGTGTTTTTCGGAAACCTGTGCGCCACCGCACATTTTACCCTTTAAGCCGCATTGCTCGATAAGTGCGCCTGCAAAGTTGCCCTCAGGACGCTTGAAAACACTTCCTGCACTCGGATATTCAAGAGGCTGTTTTGTACTGCGGCGCTGCATATAATCGTCCATTTTACTTCTTATTTCTTCGGGATTGCCCTTTTGAAGCTTTAAAGTTACTCCCGTGATTATCCTGTTATTTGTACGATACACGCTTGTTCTGTAGCCGAATCCAAGGTCCTGCTTTTCAATTCTTCCGATTTTTCCGTCGGGTGAAATTTCAGAAACGCTGTGCACAATATTTTTCATCTCACCGTCATATGCTCCTGCATTCATAAACACAGCGCCGCCGACGGTTCCGGGGATTCCCCACGCAAATTCAAGTCCTGAAAGTCCACAGTTCAGTGCAAATTTGCAAAGCCTTGCAAGCGTCGCTCCTGCTCCGCAGAAAACGGTTGTTTCATCAACAAGAGTTATTTTGCGGAAATCTCCGTCAAGGCGGATAACAGTGCCTCTTATTCCCTCATCGCTTACAAGAAGATTGCTTCCGTTTCCGAGAAGCATATAATCAATTTCCGAATTGGCACATTCCTTTAGGATAGTGCTGAGCTTGCTTAAATTATTAACCTTTATGTATACATCTGCATTGCCGCCTATTTTAAAGGTGGTGTGCTTGCTCATCGGCTCATCTTTTCTTGCTTCGCAGCCTAAAATCTCGGCAAGATTAAAAATGATGTCGGATTTATTCATAATACTGCTAACCTCCGAATTTATTAATATGAAATACCGTTCTCATCAAAATATGCTTTAAGATTATCCACGCTTGCATTTACAACAAGGCTTTCGGGAAAGTCAATTTCCCTGAGCATTTCAAGCGTTTTATATCCCTTTCCGAGCGTGTTTGTAAAATGTGCGTCTGTGTTCACGCAAATTCTTGCACCGTATTTTTTGCACAGCTTTGCAATTGTAACGCAGTTGCCCATATAGTCCTTGCTGTATCTGAATGCAGAATCGTTAATTTCAACCAGCTTTCCGTTCTGCGCAAGCTTTGGAATTACAAGGTCGTAATCATATTTAAAATATTCCGAGCCGCTGTGCGCTATAACATTGACATTGGGGTTTTCGGCAAGCTTCAGGTAGGCATTTGTGCATTTTTCCACCGTTGCTTCTCCCTTTATTGTAATTGTATGCATTGAAGCGACAACCCAATCCAGATAATTCTGAAGTGTTGGCTCAACATCAATATTTCCGTCATAATCGCAAATATTTGCTTCAATTCCGCGCAAAAGCCTTACGCCCTCCATATACTGAGGCAACATTCCGAGCGATTCAAAATAAAAAGGACCGGGTGCACCCGGCATTGAACGGGCGTGGTCTGTTATTGCAAGGGCAAACAGTCCGAGCCTTGACGCTTCAAATACCATTTCCGTTACGGTTGCATATGCGTGTGTTGAAGCTATTGTATGTGTGTGAAGATCTGCTATAAGCTTCATTATGTTCTCCTTACTCCCATTTATCCACAACTACCTTAGGTGACTCAGGCATAGCATCAGGCTCCATACCAAGACTGCGCAGTAAATCCTGAGCCGCATTGTAGCCCATTTTTTTCTGTCTGTTATTCATTGCGGCAACCTCGATTATTACGGCGAGATTTCGACCGGGCTTTACCGGAATTGTAAGAGTGGGTACC
>CALZCU010000123.1 GCA_945632055.1 uncultured Ruminococcus sp.
TTACGGGAACACCTCTTTTGCGCTTGCGGATTGACTTTTTGATTTCAGCCATCAAGTCCTCGGTGTCCTCGTCAATGTCGAGGTCGGAGTCCCTTGTTATGCGGAAGGCGTCGTGCTGTTTGATGTTGTAAAGCTCGAACAGCTCGCCAAGATGCGAGGCGATTACCTTTTCAAGCAGAATAAACGCTCTGCCCTCATGGGAGGGAAGCTCTAAAAATCGTGGAAGAATTGAGGGAACCTGTACTACGGCGAAAAATTCCTCGTTCTGAGCGTTTGTGAGCCTTACGGCAATATTCAGGCTTTTGTTTGCAAGCAGTGGGAACGGACGGCTTGTGTCGACCGCCATCGGAGTGAGTACGGGAAAAACAACCTTGCAGAAATACTCGTCAATAAATGATCTCTGGTCGCCGTCAAGCTCCGAAATCTCCTTGAAAACAATTCCGTTTGCCCGCAGGGAGGGGATAATTGAGCGGTTGTAGCAGTTGTACTGACTTTTTGCAAAATCGTGTATTTTTTCCGAAAGACGGCTCATAACCTCCGAGGGAGTCAGACCTGACGCATCTCTTGTTTTAATGCCGTGATGGATTCTGTCAAGAACGCCTGCAACACGCACCATAAAAAATTCATCAAGGTTTGAAGCTGTTATGGAAAGGAAGTTGCACCTCTCCATAATCGGATTTTCCTTTTTGACTGCTTCCTCAAGAACACGCCTGTTGAAATCAATCCAGCTCAGCTCTCTGTTATTGTAGGGCATACTCTGCCATTTTGTTAAAAGCTTAGCCTTTTCGGACTTTTTCTTGTTGTCAGTAGCTGACATTCTATCACCGCCAATGTAATATATTTATATCATTATATAACATTATTTATAATAATTCAAGAAGCAACTTGAGATTTGAGGATAGAATACACAAATTTTACAATATTTTACATTTCACAAACACTAAAGCGGTGCATAAGCAGAGCCAATTATGACAGAGAAAATAGTTTCAGCAAAATAAAACAGGACTGCATTTCTGCAATCCTGCTGTGTTGTTTGATTAATGATATGCGTTTGCGAGGAATTTCTGCATACAGGTTACATCTGCGACTGTGACCTTTCCGTCAAAGTTAAAGTCGCAGTAGGAAATCTGCTCATCTGTCAGCTCAACCTGATTTGCCAGATGAAGCTGGATAAGCGTTACATCGACAATTGTCCATTGTCCGTCGCAGTTTATATCGCCAACGCCTAAACCGCCTGACGGCTTTGAGGTGGTCGGCTCAGTGGTCGGTGCAGTTGTAGTCGGCTCAGTGGTAGGTGCAGCTGTAGTCGGCTGTGTGGTTGGCTGAGCAGTTGTCGGCTGTGTGGTTGGTGCGGCTGTGGTCGGCTGAGTAGTCGGCTCAGTAGCCGGTAATTGTGAAACGAAGTCGCAGTAGTCAAGGCAAACCCAACCGTTCTTGCCGCTGTAGCTTGTGTAGCCCCAATTGTCGCTTACCTTTGTAACCGTCAGCTTGACCGCATTGGGAATAGAGGCAACTATGCCGTTGCTTGTCCCTGCTCCGCTTCTCATATTGAGAGAGTCTGAAACATTTGTTTTGTAAATACCTGTGCTGTATTTTTTCGGAGCAGTTGTTTCTTCCTGAGATGAGGAAAAGTCGCCGATGTAGATGTAGCCCTGGAAGTTCCACCAGCTCTGTCCTCCTGCATTTGAATCAGAGGTGCTTGCATAGGAGAGGTAGAAATTTGTTCCGCTCCAGGCTGAGTTTGAAAATGTAATCGTGCCGTTTTCAATTTTCTCAACTACGGCAACATGACCGCCTCCGCCGTTGTAGTACCAGCAGGCAATTGCACCGAGCTTGGGAGTTTTTCCGTATTTATAATAGCCGTTGCTCTTGTTGTAGCCGTACCAATCCTCGGCATTGCCCCAGGAGAGCTTTGGCTCTGATTTAAGAATTTCATATGCTCTGCCGTAGGCATATGCGGTGCAGTTGGGCATTCCCCAGCCGTATTTATAAAAAACATTCAGGTCGCTGTAGTAGTATTTATTTGATGATGACGGAGCAGAAAGCCTTGGAGTGTAGGTCGAAGCGGCATTTGCATAAATCGACATCGAAAAGACAGTGGTGAAAAGTATTGCAACAGTGAGCATTACTGCCGAAATCTTCCTTGAAAAAATATTCTTCAAAATAACACCCTTTCATTATTACAATTCTATAGCTTTAAATAATCCTTTATTCCGAAAATGAAAATTACTAAAATGTAACTTTTCCTATATTCTAACATATATTTTGGAAAAATGCAAAGAAAATTAAAAACGAGAAAAGGAGTTATTTTACAAATATTTAAGTCAAATTACACAATAAACCGCAAAAACAGACGCCGCACAGTAATAACTGTGCGGTACCGCAGACCGTAGAAAAACTCAGATAGTCAGCAAATATAAGATTAATAATAACAATACTTTACTATTATATCCAAGGCTCCCCTTTGAGGGGAGCTGTCATTTTGCTTGCAAAATGACTGAGGGGTGGAGATGAACTTTTCCGATAAAATGTAAGTTCATCTAACCTTCCACCCTTTCGTCACTGCGGTGGCAGTGACACCTTCCCTCAAGGGAAGGCTTGGCTATATCATAAAAGTTGACTATATTAATTTTTTGTTCCTACTTTTTCAACAAGCTGAGACACCGCACAGCAATAACTGTGCGGCGCCGACAGGGAAGTATAAGATATAATAATTATGAGATGTTTAAAAAATAATTCGTTTTATGCGATTTTGGCTTCAAGTCTGCACCTTGTTCCGCTTTCCGTATTTTTGTCCTCAACTGCTTCACATCTGAATACAATTGTCTTTGTGCTTGTTGTTCCGTCTGCAAAGTTTGCGGTGAAATCAATGCTGTACTCATCGGGAGAGCTGTTAATCAGGTCGGTGACAAGAAGCGCATCGTTTAAATAATTTTGGTATTCATACGGGGGAATTTCCCTGCCATCGGGAATTAAAGTATATTTTTCGGGGTTGCTTTTGTATATATTCTGAGTGTCCTCTGCACGGAACGCCGCCATAAGAGGATAGCTTCCGTCAACACAGCCTTCGGGAACTTCAAAGTCAAGACGGCTTTGCGGCTGCATATTGTATGCAAAGGTGCAGGTGTCGGCAAGCTTTCTCTTGTCAACCGTGCCGTAGCCGTCCACAGGCTGACTTAAGCTGTGGCTGATACAGCCCTCGTAGCTGTCGTCAACGAGAAAATGTCCGTTATTTATTTTGTAGGTGACGCTTTCTATGTTTTCGCCCTTGCATTGTATGCCGAGGTTAAAATCGCCTTCTATCCACTCCAAACGGAATTTACCTTGGCTTGTGAGAATTTGTGCTTTTTGTTTTTCGCCGTTTTCACCTTCAATTTCGGCAATAATGGTTGATTGTCCGACACTGTCGGGAGTCTGAACATCATTTTCCGATACCCAATGACTGCCGTTGCTGACAAAATCAAGATTTCCGATTTCAACAAAGGTTTCGCTGTTCAGCTCCTTTGCGCCTGCTGTGAGTACAAACGGATTGCTTTTGCTTCCCTGCATTGAAAGGATTGTTCCAGAAGCAATTGCTATTGCAAGCACAGCCGCCGCAGCGGCAACAGGCTTGAAAAATCTGTTTCTGTGTTTTGCCGAGCGAATGTCGATTACCTGCTTTGCAGGCTCACAGCTTCTTACGGCTTCAAGTCCTTTGTTTAACGCTTTCTGAGAAATCTTGATTTTGCTTATGCCGTCTGTGTATAAATTCTTTTTCATAGCTTTGTTTCCTCCTCTAAAAGTGATTTTAGTTTTTTTCTTGCCCGTCTGAGTCTTGTTCCGATTGTGTTGGAGCTTGTTCCCAATATTTCGGCAATTTCTGCGATTGTGTATTCCTCGTAATAGTAAAGGTAAAGCACATCGGAATAGCGGTCAGGGATTTTCTTAAGCTCCTCAATTACAGACAAGACTTCGGGTGCGATAAGCTCATTGTGTTCATCGATTGATTCGGTTTTCTTTTGCCATACGGATTTTTTAAAATCCCTGCATTTATTGATGGTAACACGAATCAGCCAGCGTTTTAAATGCTCTTCATCTTCAATCGGGGCGTTCTTTGTAATCAGCGCAATGCAAACCTCCTGAAATATATCCTCGGCGTCTGCGCTGTTTTTAAGATGCTGATAAGCCGTTCGGTAGATTGTGTCGGCATATCGGCGGATTATCTGTTCTGCCGTTTCCTTGCTGCAGCAAATTTTGTTCATCCCTGAACCCCCTTTCACTTATATAACGATTCAGAAGCTGTAAATTTGTTCATTTATCTGAAATTGTTTAAATTGCTTGTCGAAATACTCGACTTGTTCATTCACTAAAGAAAAAATCGCAAATTTCTGTCTTTAGTTCAACAGCAATCTGCGATTTTTATTTATATTAAAGTATCAAGTACTATTCAACGCTTTTCAGGCTTTCAACCATATCAACCGATTTGATTTTGAAGCTCATTACGGCATTTACAAGCAGTGAGAACAGAAGCGTAAGTCCCGCCGCAAAGAGGAATGAGGTGGGGTAGATGCACCTGCCGAACATAACATTGTCAATCTCAATCGTCTGCACAATGAAGCCCGTCAG
>CALZCU010000124.1 GCA_945632055.1 uncultured Ruminococcus sp.
GTCGATGAATCTGATGAGGAGCAAGACGCAAACGAACACACCATCATCAGAGAAAGTAATAAGGCAAGTATCCTTTTCATAAAACCACTCTTTCAAAAATAATCTATACTAATATATTATCATATGCCGTTGCATATAATCAAGGACAATTTACAATTTTTCCTCACAATATTTTCGCTTTTTTATCAAATTAACACTTTACTTTGATAATGTGATAATGCTATAATAGGTGTATCATTTTATTGGAGGAATTTTTTATGAAAAAACTTACTGCACTTATTCTTGCAGGACTTATGGCTGTAACTGCTCTTGCAGGCTGCGGCGGCAATTCGGAAAGCACAGCTGACAAAAGCTCATCTGAAAAAGCCTCAAACGGCGATTGGGACTACGTCAAAAACAAGGGCGAGCTTACTATCGGAATCACATACTTTGAGCCGATGAACTACAAGGACGAAAACGGCGAGCTTACAGGCTTTGAAACTGAGTTTGCTCAGAGCGTATGCGAAAAGCTCGGTGTAAAGGCTAACTTCCAGAAAATTGACTGGGATTCAAAAGAGGTTGAGCTTAACGCAAAGACTATCGACTGCATCTGGAACGGTCTTACAATCACAGACGAAAGAAAAGAGAATATGGGAATCTCAACTCCCTATATGGGCAACAAGCAGATTATGGTAACAAAGGCTGACAAGGCTGACAAATACACCTCTGCCGAGGCTGTTAAGGGTGCTACCGTTGTTGCCGAGAAGAAATCCGCAGGCGAAGATGTTGCCAAAAGCGATGAGTTCTTCAAAGAGGCTAACTATGTTTCCGTTGACTCACAGGCTAAGGCTCTGCTTGAGGTTAAATCAGGCACAGCAGATATTGCTGTAATCGACTATGTAATGTCAATCGGCACAATCACAAACGGCTCTGACTATGCTGACCTTAAGGTTGTTGACGGCAAGGACTTTGCCGAGGAGCAGTACGGCATCGCTGTTCGCAAGGGCGACACTGAAACTCTTAACAAAATCAACGAGGCAGTTAAGGCTGTTGCTGACGAGGGCAAGCTCAAGGAAATTGCAAAGAAATACAGCCTTGAGGATTTACTCCTTGTTAAATAAGGCACAGGAAACGGATTTATATAATGAACGAATTTTTAAATGTAACGCAACAGCTGTTTAAGGGCTTCGGCGAAAACTGCTTTATTTTTGCTATTACGCTTTTGCTTGCACTTCCGCTCGGACTTGTTGTGTCTATGGGCTCAATGGCAAAATTCAAGCCGTTAAAGTGGCTCACAAAGGCTTTTGTCTGGATAATCAGAGGAACTCCGCTGATGCTTCAGCTCTTTGTGGTATTCTACATTCCGCCGCTTGTGTCAAACGGCAGCTTCAGCTTTCAGAGAATGCAGGCGGCGCTCATCGCATTTGTAATCAACTATGCCGCTTACTTTTCCGAAATCTATCGTGGAGGAATTGAATCGATACCGAGAGGTCAGTATGAGGCGGGACAGGTTCTCGGAATGAAGAAATCGCAGATTTTCTTTCAGGTAGTGCTTATGCAGGTGGTAAAACGAATTACCGCTCCCATCGGCAACGAAATTATCACGCTTGTTAAGGATACCTCTCTTGCAAGCGTTATCGCAATCCCCGAAATCCTGATGAACGCCAAGGACTTCTCAATGGAGGGACTTATCTGGCCGCTGTTCTACTCGGCTGTGTTCTTCCTTGCCTTCTGCGGAATACTGACGCTTCTCTTCTCGTTTATCGAGAAAAAGCTCGACTATTACAAGGGTTAAGGAGGCTCGATTATGTCACTGTTAAAGGTAGAAAATATACAAAAGAGCTTCGGCAAAACTCAGGTATTAAAGGATATAAGCTTTTCTCTTGAAAAGGGAGAAGTGCTTGCGATTATCGGCTCATCAGGCTCGGGCAAGACAACGCTTCTGAGATGTCTTAACTTTCTTGAAGCTCCTCAGGGGGGCAAAATAACAGTAAATGGCAGAACTCTGCTCGACTGTGACAAAAAGGTAAAGACAAGCGACGCTGAAATCCGCATAAACAGACTGCATTTCGGGCTTGTTTTTCAGTCCTTCAACCTGTTTCCTCAGTACAAGGTTATTGAAAACATCACGCTTGCTCCTAAAAATCTTGCAAAGGAACGGATTAAGCAGACAGGCGAATTTATGGGAGCTAAAACCTACAGGCAGGCTGTTGAGTTGATTGAAGCCAATGCGCTTTCACTGCTTGAAAAGGTCGGACTTACCGAAAAGAAGGACTCCTACCCCTGCAATCTCAGCGGAGGTCAGCAGCAGCGTGTTGCAATTGCAAGAGCGCTTGCGCTGAATCCAGATGTTCTCTGCTTTGACGAGCCAACCTCGGCTCTCGACCCTGAGCTTACGGGCGAGGTTCTCAATGTAATCAAGGGACTTAAATCCTCTGACAGCACTATGATTGTTGTTACTCACGAGATTGAATTTGCCCGTGATGTTGCAGACAAAATAATCTTTATGGCTGACGGTGTAATCGCAGAGGAGGGCACTCCCGAGCAGGTTATCGGAAATCCTCAGAATCCGAGGACACAGGCTTTCCTGTTAAGATTTAATCAGTACGCAAAATAATATTATACGGCTCAGAGTTTTGCAGACTTTGAGCCGTATTTTTACTTTATATGAAATTGCTTGAAAACAGTCGGGCAAAGAAGGCTTGATAATATCAATCTATCTGCCCGAATTGCGTGTCGAGGCACTCGACTTTTTATACAATATCGCTTTTCACTGCTGTTTATAGGAGTTAGCATAAGCACCGCTTATTGACAACATCGCCTGTGCGGTATAAAATTATAACTGTATTATCCGTTACAAAAGGAAGGTAAAAAAATGAGTAACAAAAAGAACACGCAGAACCGCCGCTTGGAACGCACCTATTCTGTGCGGCACGCCTTAATGAACTACTATCTTTTGCTGATGTTCACTGTTTTTCCGCTGTTTGCTTCAAATAGATTTTTCAATATCCGTCACGATAAATTCTATCTCTTTCTCGGCATAACAGGTGTTGCAATAATTGCCGAGGCGGTATTGATTTGTTCTGCATACTGCGAGGAAAAAAAATACAGCTCGCCTGAAATGAAGGTAAGCGAGCCTGTCCCGCTGACAAAGCTGTCGTTTACCGACATCGCAATGCTTGCGCTTCTGGTTGTCTGCATTATTTCAACGCTTTTGTCAAAGCACCCTGCTGACGCACTCATCGGCGAGAGAGTCGGCAGAAACAACGGCTTACTGCTTATAGCCTTTTATGTCGGAATTTATTTTGTAATCACTCGGTGCTACTATTATATGGAGTATATTTTTGTCGCACTTGCGGCAGGCTCGGCAATAGTTTTTCTGCTTTCCGTACTCAACTTTCACTACATTGACCCTCTGGGAATGTATAAGGATTTATCACCCAATGATGTTGAAAGATTTACTTCAACAATCGGCAACAAAAACCTGCTTTCAAGCTTCATATGCGTTATGCTTCCCGTTGTCGTGACTATGTCCGTTCACACAAAAAATCTCATATACCGCATTGTATATCTTGTTTCCTCAGCACTCGGCTTTATGGCTCTGATGACATCCGACAGCGATTCGGGCATTCTCGGCATAGGCGCAATATTCGTAGTTCTGCTGATATGGTATTCAAGGAGAATAAGCCGACTTAAAAATTATTTCCTCTGCCTCACCGTTATGCTCGCTTCTGCAAGGCTTCTGCCTGTTATTACATATATACTCGGCGGAAAATCAAAGGAAATCGACAAATTGCAGGAGCTTGTCACCCACTCGGGTATAAGCATTGCACTTTCTGCCGTTCTGGCACTAATAACTGCTTTGCTCTTTTATCTGGATTATAAAAAGCCCGGAACTGTTCTTCCGAAGGCAATTCCGATTGTGTTTGGCTCAATTGTCTTAATCGGAATCGCAACGGTCATTTCCGCAGTAATTTACTTTAGCTGTATCGACACTGAAACAGAGCTTAGCGGTGCATTTTCAATCCTGCGCATCAATGAAAGCTGGGGTACTCACAGGGGTATTATGTGGATAAAATCATTCGAGATTTTCGGCAACTTCTCGTTTGATAAAATGCTGTTCGGAACAGGTCCCGACACATTTTATTACGCCTTTTCTCCCTACTTCGGCGAGCTGTCAAAATTCGGTGACGGCTCAACAAATGCCGCACACAACGAGTATATCAACTACCTCATCACAATCGGCGGAGCAGGTCTGCTTGCATACCTTTCCGTTCTGGGAGGAACGCTTGTCAGAGCGGTTAAAAAGGCTTTTTCAAATCCGCTTTCAATCGTCTGCGCTTCGGCTGTGATTTGCTACTCGGTGCAGGCTGTTGTCAACATTGCTCAGCCGATTACGACTCCTCTGTTCATTTTATTTATCGCACTTGCCGAAACCGTTTCAAGGGGCAACGCAGATAACGCAGAATTAATATGATCTTACACAGAAAGCACTGAATAAATCAGTGCTTTCAGACTGTAGAAAAACTCAGATAATCAATAAATAACAACAATACTTTGCTAT
>CALZCU010000125.1 GCA_945632055.1 uncultured Ruminococcus sp.
ATGAAGGCAAAGCTCGAAGAGGCTGGCGCAGAAGTAGAATTAAAGTAATTCACTTTACCGAAAAGTTTAACGGCTGTCCGATAGGGCAGCCGTTTTTGTATGCGTAATTTCAGACTTATTTTACATCTCTTTTGTTTGCAAGCTCGTCAAGAATATGGCTTGAAATAATAATTGTAATTCCTTTTTCCTTGCTGAGCTTTGTAAGAATTTCTCTCACCTCAACAATACCCTGAGGGTCAAGATCGTTGATAGGCTCGTCAAGAATCATAATTAAGGTTATTTGTTGTAAGAATATAACTCATATTTCTTATCATTCCTGAAAGTTTATTAAAAGGAAATGCTTTAAATTTGTTTTCCTTTGTTTTGACTACATTATACAACGCAGACTATGACAAAACAAGGTCAAATATTAAAGAATTTGCAAAATAAATTTAAACTATTTTAAAATGTTCGCTCGCAAATCTCGTTGATTTTATCACGGAGCTTTAAAAAGTCATCAAATGCCTCGGGCTTTCTTCTCGGGTCACGCAGAACGGCGGCAGGGTGAAGCATTGCCATCATCTGTATTCCGCCCTTTTCAAACCACAAGCCGTGCTCCTTTGTGATTTTTATATCGGGCTTGATAATTCTTGCGGCGGCAATTCTGCCAAGGCAAACGATAATCTTAGGCCTTATCATTTTCACCTGCGCTCTGAGCCACTCAATGCACTGCTCCTGCTCGTTGGGCTTCGGGTCACGATTCTGCGGAGGACGGCATTTTACGATATTTGCAATGTAGATATTTTTCTTTCTGTCAAGGTCAACAGCCGTCAGCATTTTGTCAAGGAGCTTTCCGCCCCTGCCCACAAACGGCTCGCCCTGCAAGTCCTCGTTTTCTCCCGGACCTTCGCCGATGAACATAACCTCGGCGTTCTCGTTGCCAACGCCGACAACAACATTGTGTCTTGTTTTACAAAGCTCACATTTTTCGCACTGCTCGCAGGCAGTCTTTAATTCTTCCCAGGTGTTATACATAAAAATTATCCTTTCCTTGTCTAAACCGTTGAAATTTGTAATAATTAGTAGTAAAATATAAATGAAATACAGCCGCAAGGCTGAATCTATTGAATGGTGGTTAAAAAAATGAAAGTAATGGTTGAAACATCTGCACATCATATCCATGTTACAAAGGAAACCCTTGAAACACTCTTCGGCAAGGGCGCAACACTCACAAACAAAAAAGACCTTTCACAGCCCGGTCAGTTTGCCTGCGTTGAAAAGGTAACTGTTGTAGGCCCGAAAAGCGAAATGAAGATGTCAATCCTCGGTCCGGAAAGAAGTGCAGATCAGGTTGAAATTTCACTCACAGACGCAAGAAAGCTCGGCATTGCCGCTCCCGTAAGAGAATCAGGCGACATCGCAGGAACTCCCGGCTGTAAGCTCGTAGGCCCCGAGGGTGAGGTTGAAATCGAGTGCGGAGTAATTGCCGCAAAAAGACACATTCACCTCGACCCTGCAACAGCAGAGCAGTTCGGACTTAAGGACAAGCAGATTGTATCCGTTAAGGTCGGCGAAAACACAGGCAGAGCAACAACCTTCGGCGATGTTGTTATCCGTGTAAGCGCAAGCTACGCTCCTGCAATGCACATTGACACAGACGAGTCAAATGCCGCAGGCTTAGGCGGAACAGTTGACGGCGAAATTATCGCTTAATTAATACAACAACGCTATCCTTTTATATCAGCTCCCCTTTGAGGGGAGCTGTTTTTGCTTTATAAGTAATTGCTCGAAAACGGTCGGGCGAGGAAGTATTGACAATATCAGCCTGTCTGCTCGAATTGCGTGTCGAGGCACTCGACCTTATTTGGCTGAAAATGTGTGGAGAAAGTCAGGGAAAATCTCTCTCCATGCCTTTTCATTATGCTCGTTTTCAAACAGAACTACCTCATTGAGCATATCGTACGGATAGCCAACCTCAGGCAACAGGTCATACATCATCTCAACGCTTTCAAAAATCATCTGCTCAAGCTCATCACCGCCGCCTGTGTAGATATAAAGATACGGCATTTCGCTTCTGATTTTTTTCAGAAGATAGCTCCGCCAATCATTCTCGGTATAGCAGAGAAAAGCAGGAGAAAACGCTCCGATAAAGCTGAAAAAGTCGCTGTGCTCAATTCCCGAAAAGAAAGCCATCAAGCCGCCCGAGGAGCTTCCACAGATTGCTCTGCCCTGTCTGTCGGTTCTGACAGGGTAATTCTCCTCAACAAAAGGTACAACGGTATTCATCAGGAATCCGTCAAAAATCTCGCCCTGCGGAGTAAAAATATCGTTGAGCATATCTCTGTGCTGAACCTCGCCGACGCTTTTCGGAGTAAGCTCGCTGTCACGGTAAATATTTCCGTTATCAATGCCGACAATAACTGCTCCCTCTGCGCCTTTTTTCACTTTATAGGAAACTGCTTGAAAACAGTCGGGACAGGAAGGCTTGATAATATCAACCTGTCTGCTCGAATTGCGTGTCGAGGCACTCGACTTTTTGATTTCATTTTCAACGGCTTCGGCAACCTCCCAGCAACCGTGAGGAGTTGAATTTTTATCAAACAGATTTTGTCCGTCAGTCATATAAATTACGGGGAGTCTGTCACCCTTGATGTGCTTCGGCACATAAATCCAGACCTGCCTGTCCTCCTTGTCGGGAAAGGGCAGATGCACCGTATAAAGCTTTGATTCTGTCATAAATATCACCATCTATATTAAAGCATAAATTTACAAATCTTTCAACAATAATATTTGCATAAAGAAATAAATTCCGCAGATAATATAGTTGAGGTGATTTATTATGATAAACGATGTTGAAATGCTTACTTATGTTCTGCAAAACGCAGAAATGGGCTGTCAGGGTATTGCAAGCGTAAGAAAAAAGCTGCACGACAGCAGGGTTGACGGAATTCTCTGTGAGCAGCTTATCAAGTATGGAAAAATCTATCACTGCGCAAACAATATGCTTCGCAGTCGTGGTGCGGAAATCCGCCATGTCAGCCCTGTTACAAAGGCTATGACAAGGTATGCCGCCGAAAGGGATTTAAAGAGAGATGCTTCATCGTCACATATTGCGGAAATGATGATTAAGGGCAACACAATGGGCGTGAACAAAATGTCGCATCACATCAGAAGCTACGACGGCAAAGACCCGAATGTCAACAAGCTTGCGCAGAAAATGCTTGAAACAGAAGAGGAAAACATCAGAGAAATGAAGGCTTTTCTATGATTTCTACACCAGATGTCTGCCAATCTGAGCGATTGCATTGTGTCTGCAAATCAGTTTGCCGTTTTCAATTATTCTTGCCGTTTCAACTTTTCCGAAATTTCTCTTGCCAAACTCCGAAAGCAGTCTTTTAATCTTCCTTGGAATGGACGGATATTCAAAAACAAGATAATAGCAGTCGCCGTATAAATAGGCTGAATTTTTGTTACAGCAAAGGTTCAGCCTATAAATCATTTCAAGTGCGTCAAGAAAGTTTCCGCTTGAGCCGAGAGCATAGCAAACATACTCGCTTTTTTCCTTGATTCTGTAGCTTCGGCGCACCTTTTCGTTCACCGTAATCAGGATATAACATTCATTTTCAAACGGCAGTGCCTCAATGTCAACGCTTTTTCCGACAAGCTCAATTCCCGTTTCGTTACAGGCAAACCGCATAAGCCTTACAAGTCCAATGCGTGAGCTTTTATCGTCAAGGCTGAGCTGTTCAAAATCAATCGAATACTCCTCCATATCCTGCGGACATAGTATTAATAGCACCCTGTTTTCTCCAAGTCTGTCTACTGTCAATACACTACCTCCTCGAGTGAAAACATAACTGTTATTTCAAAATAATACTCTTATCATATTATGATTATTCCGCCGATTTTGCAAGTGATTATTAGTGGAAAAATGACAGGAAAAAATCAATAAAATATATTGCCAACTACTTGCAAAAATGATAAAATTGTAATATATCAGTCGAGCGGACAGCTTGATATTGTAAAGATTTTTGCCCGACTGTTTCGGAGCGGTTTTCTAAAATTTGACAAAAATGAAAGGGTGTTTATTATGCCGCAATGGCTCAATGACGCAGTATTCTACGAAATATATCCGCAGAGCTTCTATGACTCCAACGGTGACGGTATCGGCGATATTAACGGAATCATTGAAAAGCTCGATTATGTAAAGGGACTCGGCTGTAATGCAATCTGGCTCAACCCCGTTTACGACTCTCCCTTTATGGATGCAGGCTACGATGTTCGCAACTACAAGCAGGTTGCCGAGCGTTACGGAACAAACGACGACCTTGTTAATCTTTTCAACGAGGCTCATAAAAAGGGAATCAGAATTTTGCTCGACCTCGTTCCCGGTCACACCTCTGACACCCACCCTTGGTTTCTTGAAGCAAAGAAGGCGGCTGAAAGCGAATATTCAAACCGCTATATCTTCACGCAGAATGTCTGGGACGCTCCGCCCGAATACAGAATGATGTGCGGAATCTGCGAGAGAAACGGCAACTATATGGTAAACTATTTCAGCTC
>CALZCU010000126.1 GCA_945632055.1 uncultured Ruminococcus sp.
GTTCCTGCCTTTATCATCTCTCATCTGATTTTCTATAAGGGCTTTTCAAACCTTCTTAAAACCTCAGCTATGCTCGGAGGGCTGGTTGTGGCTGTCATTGGTGTTGTCACCTTCTTAAACTTAGATGTGTTCGGCTACAATACATATGTTCCTAAGTCTGATGAGGTTAAGAGCGCAGGCTATGTCGACAGCAGATACTGCAATGGCTTTAGGAGCAGAGATATAGAGAGTCTTACAAGAAATTCCGCTCAGGACTTCAGCGACAGAAGCAGTATAAACTCGCTTATCACAATGCACAGCGCATTTGTGAATAATGATATTTTTGAATCGCAGAATAAGTTTAAGAGAGTGTTTATGAGCATATTTATGGACAGTGTTTCGGCGGAATATGTTGAGATGGAGTACTGCTTTGCATACACTCTGAATGACGGCAGAATTGTTACAAGAAATTACGCTCCGTCTGTTTTCGGATACGGAATAGCTGATTTAGTTGATATTGACAAAATTGCGGCTGATTTGATTGGCAGTAAAGCCTATATTGAAAAATACAGCTCAATCTTTAATGCAGATTCAAAGAAGATTACAGGGTATTCGGTGACCGTAAATAATTACTCAGCCTGCTTTGAATATAACACAGAGCACAGCAAAACGATTGCAAAAAAGCTTGCCGAGGCTTTCAACAAGGATTTCAAAGCCGATAACAGCTACACCTCTGCGGTTGTTTCACCGATAAAATATCAGCTTAATGATTATTTTTATTACACAGGTACGGTCAAAGATATCGACGACCTTAAGGCATTTGACAGAATGTATCCCGAAACAAATGCAGTTTGTGTGCTTCGAATCGAGTTTGAAGATGAGGATATCCCTGCGTACAGCAGCTTTTCCTCTGCGTTCCGTGACAGCATAAGAACGGTTGTAGGCTCTTTCTACGGCACAATTACACAGGAGAATTACTTAATTCCTGAAAGCTACACAAACACAATAGCTGTGCTTAAGGAGATAGGAGTTCTCAATGAGGATAATAAGATAAACAGCAGAAGTCCGTATTACTATTATGAGGAGGATGGCGCTGAAAGAGTTTACTATTAATACTATTCTGTTATCAATGGCTTATCCTTGACAGGTGCAAATTTTCTGCCGAGCTTTGCAACAATGTCGGCAGACAAAAACGACACCCCGATTATCAGCAGAAGCCACAGAATTGACAGGTAAACAGGCTGGCTGTAGACCTTGAGAAAAGGGTAGGGCCCGTTCATTACGCTGAGCAGGTTAAGCAGAACTGCAACTACTGCATAAATCATCGTGGGAATCATTGCCGCAAGCGAACAGCTTATGTCAAATTCATAGCCGCCCTCGAACAGTACAAAGGAAATCAGCGACAGCAGGGGACAGGCGAAATGGTAATAAAGGAAGTCGTCCTTGAAAAGCATCTGCACATAGCCGTCATCGCCCATTACGGGTGCAAAAATCGTGACTACTACAATGAATGTGACATTAAGACAACAGACGGAGATGTACTTTAGCATTTTGACTCCCCTCGGAATTTCAGGCTTGTGCTTTGAAAACAGCGACCTTAAGGTGAAAGCTGAAAACACAATACAGGAGGTCAGCGCAAAAATGTTGCTGTCGGTGGTGTAAAAGCTGAACATCTCAAAGCCGGTGTTGGCGGCGCAGATAGTTGTTCCGATGATTTCAAAAACGATAATGATTATGTTGATAATGAGTGACATAACAAGCCTAAGATTTCTGTTCCTTACCATAAAACTCTGCCCTTTGAATATATTTGTCAAAATATATTATGAGCTGATTTTGGTCTTTTATCAGACTGTTTGAGCTGAAAATTAAATGGAAAAAGCTCCGCAGAAAATCAAATCTGCGGAGCTTGCTTTTTAAAAAAAATGAAAAATAAAATCAATACAGTCAACTTTTATGATATAGCCAAGCCTTCACTTTGAGGGCAATGTCATCAACTTAAGCAGTGTAGGGAACAGTCTTGACTGTTCCGGCAGTGAATATCAAAGACTAAAAATATATCATTATTATTGTAACTCTCCACATCGTAGGGGCAGTCGAGTGCCTCGACTGCCTATTTGAGCAGATTGTTATTTTGTAAAGTTAATTGCAGTTGCTCGACCGAAGTGTATGTTGTAATCTTGCGGAACGGTCAAGACCGTTCCCTACAATTGTAACAAAAAACATAAAAAATCATTAAGTTAACGATATTGTCTCAAAACGAGCCTTGTAAGTGTTATCTGTTATTAATCATATTCACAAAGTATTCGTGAATCCTTAAATCGTTGTCAAGCTCGGGGTGGAATGCTGTTGCAAGCTGATTTCCCTGTCTTGCGGCAACGATTTTGCCGTCTACCTCAGCCAGCACATCAACGCCTTCTCCGACTGAGCTGATATACGGTGCTCTGATAAAGGTCATAGGCACAGTGCCGATTCCTTTAAATTCGCTGTCGGTGTGGAAACTTCCGAGCTGTCTGCCGTAGGCATTGCGCACAGCAACGGTGTCCATTGTTCCGAAGTAGGTGTTTTTGTCGTTTGCGATGCTTTTTGCAAGCAGAATCAGACCTGCGCAGGTTCCGAATACGGGAACTCCCGATTCGATTGCAGTCTTGATTTCGTCAAACATATCAAGCTCCTTCAAGAGCTTGCCCTGAACTGTGCTTTCTCCTCCGGGAATGATAATTCCGTCAAAGGATTTGCTCAAATCGGCTTTCTGTCTTATTTCAAACGAGGAAACACCAAGCTCTGACAGCATTTTTTCGTGCTCAATAAAAGCACCTTGAACTGCTAAAACTCCGATGTTCAAATTATTTGCCCCTCTCTGCCATAAGAAGCTCAATTTCCTGCTCGTTGATGCCAACCATTGCTTCGCCTAAATCCTCTGAAAGCTCTGCAAGCATTTTAGCGTCATTGAAGTTGGAAACAGCCTTTACGATAGCGGCAGCTCTCTTTTCGGGATTGCCCGACTTGAAGATACCTGAGCCGACAAATACACCCTCTGCGCCTAACTGCATCATCAAAGCTGCGTCGGCAGGAGTTGCAACGCCGCCTGCGGCAAAGTTAACAACGGGGAGCTTCTTGTTGTTGTGAACATATAATACCAAATCATAGGGAACCTGTAATGTCTTTGCTGCGTCATAAAGCTCGTCCTCGCTCATAGAGCCGATTCTGCGGATTTCGGACTGCATCATACGCATATGGCGAACTGCCTGAACAACATCGCCTGTGCCGGGCTCGCCCTTTGTTCTAATCATAGAAGCGCCCTCGTTAATTCTTCTGAGAGCCTCGCCCAAATCCTTTGCGCCGCAAACGAAGGGAACCTTGAAGGCAGTCTTGTCAACATGATATTTATCATCGGCAGGAGATAAAACCTCGCTCTCGTCGATGTAGTCAATCTCGATTGCCTGTAAAATCTGAGCCTCTGCAAAGTGACCGATTCTGCACTTAGCCATAACGGGAATGCTGACAGCCTCCTGAATACCTCTGATCATCTTGGGGTCGCTCATTCTTGAAACGCCGCCTGCTGCTCTGATGTCGGCAGGGATTCTTTCAAGAGCCATTACTGCGCAGGCACCTGCTGCCTCTGCGATTTTTGCCTGCTCGGGAGTTGTAACATCCATAATTACGCCGCCCTTGAGCATCTGTGCAAGATTTTTGTTGAGTTCAAATCTTTCGTTGTTCATTGTGATTACTCCTTTATATGTTGTAATTTGAAAATATTTGAATATATTTGAATTTTATCACACAACTGTATATTAAAAAATAGACAGTTTTGATAAAATTTATAGGTACAGTTTTAAAGCTGTAAAATCAGCCGTATTCTGTTTTGCCAAAATACGGCTGAAATTAAGTAATCAGTGGTTACTTAATTAATAAAATTCCTTTGAAATTTTAAGACCGTCAGCCTTGTTTCCGTTTACATACGCCTTGTCGGAGGAGAAGCCTGTTGCAACCTCCCAGACAAACGAGGTCGTTGTTGCACCTGCAGCTTTAACCTCATAGGTTACGGTGAGGAAGCTGCCGCCCTTGGTGTAGTCGTAGCCTCGTGAAATATTTGAACCGTTGAAGTTGATGCGATCCTTTGCTTTTGAATTGACTATACTGCTTGAAGATGCAAGTCCCTCAAGCTCAGCACTCTTAACGGTGAGGTATTTTGAATCGTATTTTATGTAAGCCTGAAAATTAACGAGCTTTTCGGGAGATGTAAGATTATATACGCAGGTAACCGTATCGCCGACTGCAAATTTGCTTCCGTCAATTGAGCAGGCGTTTGAGTCGGTAACAGGCTTGTGGCTGTTTGAGCTTGGCTTGCTTTCGGCTTTGCTTGAGCTTTCAGTCTTTGATGAGTTTTCCTTATTTGTTGAGGTTGTTTTTGAGTCAGCCTTTGAAGAACCGCTTTTGCTTCCCGATGAGCTTTCAGAAGATTTTGAATTTGAGCCTTCGCTGTTTTTACTTTCGTTTGACTTTTGAGATGAATTTTCCGAAGAAGCAGTGCTGCCGTTTTCATTGGTAGTACC
>CALZCU010000127.1 GCA_945632055.1 uncultured Ruminococcus sp.
TAAAATATTAAGACAAGAAAATACAGGTAAGGAGTAATTGAAGATGAAATTCGGAAAAGCGGTTGTAAAAAGCCGCATAGCAATTCTGATTGTCGCAATTGTGCTTCTCATTCCGTCGGTGCTGGGAATGATATTCACACGTGTCAATTATGATATGCTCAATTATCTTCCCGATAGTCTTGACACTATAAAGGGACAGGATTACCTTCTTGATGATTTTGACAAGGGTGCGTTTTCGTTTCTGATTTTTGAGGATATGAACGAAAAGGACATTGTCAGAACCGAAGAAAAAATTAAGGAGATTGATCACGTAGTCACCGTACTCTGGTATGATGACATAGCTGATATGTCAATCCCTATGGAGGTGCTTCCCGACAAAATCTACGATGCGTTCAATTCAGACAATTCAACGCTTATGGCGGTGTTCTTTGACACCTCTAGCTCGGCTGATGAAACTATGGACGCTATAACGCAAATCAGAGCCGTTGCAGGTGAGCAGTGTTTTGTTTCGGGCATATCGGCAATGGTAACCGATTTGAGAGATTTGTGTGAAGAACAGGAAGCAATCTACGTTGCAATCGCAGTAATTCTTGCCGTTGTTGCAATGATGATATTTATGGATAACTGGATTATCCCGTTTGTTTTCCTTGCAAGTATCGGAATGGCAATACTTATGAACCTCGGTTCAAACTACTTCCTCGGTGAAATTTCGTACATTACAAAAGCTCTGTCTGCCATTCTTCAGCTTGCCGTAACAATGGACTATTCAATCTTTTTGTGGCACAGCTACGGAGAGCAAAAGAAGATTTACGGCGACCACAAAAGCGCAATGGCTGTTGCAATCAAGGAAACAACACGTTCCGTACTCGGAAGCTCAATAACAACTGTAGCAGGCTTTATCGCACTCTGTTTTATGACCTTTACGCTCGGACGTGATCTCGGAATCGTTATGGCTAAGGGCGTAATCTTCGGTGTAATCGGCTGTGTAACAATTCTTCCATCGCTCATTCTCGTACTCGACAAGCCGCTTGAAAAGACAATGCACAGGTCGCTGATTCCGTCAACGAAAAAGCTTGCAAAAGGTATCATTAAAATTTTCCCCGTTTTTCTTATTCTGTTTGCAATGATAATTTATCCGTCATATTACGGCTACAGCAACACAAACAACGAGGTTTACTACGATTTGTCAAAGAGCCTGCCCGAGGATATGTCAAACGTAATTGCAAATACAAAGCTCAAAGAGGAGTTTGGCGTAGGTACTACTCATATGGTGCTGACCGACTCAAAATTGCCTGCAAAGCAGGTGCGTAAAATGACCGAAGAAATTGAGAACGTAGACGGAGTAAAATACGTTCTCGGACTTGAAAGCGTAGTCGGCTCGCTTGTCCCCGAGGAAATTCTGCCCGAATCTGTTACAAGTATTCTTAAAAGCGACAATTGGGAGCTTATGCTGATAAACTCGGAATATCAGACCGCTTCCGATGAGGTAAGTACGCAGATAGAACAGCTTAACAGCATAATCAGAAAATACGACGATGAAGGTCTGCTGATTGGTGAGGCGGCTTGCACAAATGACTTGATTGATATCACTTCGGTTGATTTTCAGGTTGTAAATATGATTTCGATTATTGCTATCTTTTTAATCATAGCAGTGGTTGAAAAGAGTATAAGCCTGCCGATTATCCTTGTTGCAGTAATTGAGCTTGCAATATTCATCAACCTCGGTTTGCCGCACTATATGGGCGAGTCACTGCCGTTTATCGCACCGATATGCATAAGTACAATTCAGCTCGGCGCAACAGTTGACTATGCAATACTAATGACTACACGATATAAAAAGGAACGCTCGCTCGGCAACGATAAAAGGACTTCTGTCACTACTGCGCTTGAAACCTCAATCCCGTCAATCATTGTCAGTGCAATGGGCTTGTTTGCTGCAACGGTCGGTGTTGCAATTTACTCCGACGTTGATATGATAGGCTCGCTTTGCGCACTTATGGCAAGGGGAGCAATAATCAGCGCACTTTGCGTAATTCTTATTCTGCCTGCAATGTTTATGCTGTTTGATAAGGTTATCGGAGTTACAACATTGGGCTTTAAGTCAAAAAAACAATACGGAGGTAACTGTAAATGAGTAAAATAAAAAAATATATGCCAAAGGTGCTTTCAGGCGTCTTAAGTCTTACAACTCTTTGCTGTACAATTGGCTTTGCGTCATATTCGGCAGGTGCAAAGAGCACGGATACTGAAACAACGAATACAAATATTTCGGACACTTCTTCAACCGCAAAAAACGCTTCGGAGGACAAAACCAAAAAGCTTTCAAAGAATGAAACGGTTTACATAATTGCAAACGCAGACGGTTCACCCAAAAAGGTTATCGTGAGCGACTGGATTAAAAATACCGCAAAGGCAAAGAGCTTTGGAGATATTTCAAACCTTGATAATATTGTAAACGTAAAAGGCGACGAAACTTACACAGTAAACGAAAACAATATGTACGAGTGGAGCGCAGACGGAAATGACATTTACTATCAGGGTACGGGAAAGTCGGAACTTCCTGTCGGACTTTCGGTAAGCTATACGCTTGACGGCAAAAAGATTTCAGCAGATAAGCTTGCAGGTCAGAGCGGCAAGGTGAAAATCCGCTTTGACTACACGAACAGACAGTCGGAGAAAATAAAAATTGACGGCAAGGAAGAAGAAATCTACGTTCCGTTTGTAATGCTTACGGGTATGATGCTCGACAACGATGTTTTCAGAAACGTTGAGGTTTCAAACGGCAAGGTTATTAACGACGGAAGTCACACATACGTTGCAGGTTTTGCACTCCCCGGAATGCAGTCAAATCTCGGCATAGACAGCAAGGATTTTGAAATTCCCGATTATGTTGAGATAACAGCTGACGTAAAGAATTTTGAGCTTGCAACAAGCTTTACGCTTGCCGCAAACGATATGTTCAGCGATATTGATTTTTCTAAGGTTGACGATAAGATTGATGCGTTGTCAGACTCTCTTGATGAACTGACTGATGCCGCAGATCAGCTTATTGACGGTTCATCACAGTTGTACGACGGGCTTAAAACTCTTCTTGACAAGTCGGGAGAGTTGATTGAAGGCGTTGATCAGCTTTATGACGGTGCAGAAAAAATCAGCAGCGGTGCACAAGAGCTTGACAACGGTGCCGGTGCACTTGCAAGCGGTGCAAAGGATCTGGACAACGGTGTGGGAACGCTTAAAGACGGCGCAGATTCGCTCGACAGCGGTGTAAGCTCACTTAACGATGGTGCAGTAAGTCTTGATTCGGGTATCTCGCAGTTGCAGGGCTATGTGGCAACGCTTTCATCGGGACTTAATACGATTTCAGGCAACAGCGAGTCGCTCAATGCGGGAGCAAAGCAGATATTTGATACTCTTCTTGCAACTGCCGATGCTCAGATTGCCGCAGCAGGACTTCAGGCTGATAAGCTGACAATTTCGAATTATGCTCAGGTGCTTGATAAGCTTGTCGGCTCATTAAGTGAGGATAACGTGAAAACTGTTGCTTATAATACTGCGCTTGAAACCGTTACAACTACGGTGAACAGCCAGAAGGATGTAATCAGAGAGGCTGTTGAGTCAGCAGTAAGAAAGCAGGTTACTGAGAGCGTTTTAGCTTCGGCAGGCTATTCAATGAGTGCAGAGCAGTACGATTCGGCAATAGCATCGGGACAGATTCCTGATGAGGTACAGGTGCAGATTAATACCGCAGTATCAACGCAGATGAGTTCTTCCTCAATTCAGTCGACAATTGACATCAACACACAGAGCCAGATTCAGTCGCTTATCGATACAAATATGCAGAGTGATGAGGTGCAAAGCCAGATAAATTCTGCTGTTGAAAAAGCAAGTGCAGGTAAGAATTCACTTTCTTCACTCAAAAAACAGCTTGACAACTACAATATATTTTATCAGGGAGTGCTTACCTACACCGACGGCGTTGACAAGGCGAACGCAGGAGCACAGCAGATTCTCGGCGGAACAAATACTCTTAAAGAAGGTTCTTACACTCTTAAGAACGGCTCAGAACAGTTAAAGAGCGGTTCGGGCTCGCTAAAATACGGCGCCGGAACTCTGAAGGACGGTGCAGACTCTCTTAATAGCGGTGCACAGTCGCTCAAGGACGGCACAGGCGAGCTTAACAGCGGAGCGAAAAATCTTGTGCAGGGAGTTGCTTCACTCAAAGAGGGAAGCAGTGCCCTTGTAAGCGGAGTAAAACAGCTTAAGGACGGCTCAATGACGCTTAACGATGGACTTAAAAAGTTCAAAGAAGATGGAATAGACGTGCTTGTTGACGCAGTAGGCGGTGACGTAAATGGACTCGTAAGCAGACTAAAGGCTGTTTCGGAGGTTTCTTCACACTACAAGAGCTACAGCGGAATTTCCGATGAAATGGACGGCAAGGTCGATTTCATTTACAAGACTGATTCCATTGAGAAATAACAGTA
>CALZCU010000128.1 GCA_945632055.1 uncultured Ruminococcus sp.
TGAACTTTTCCGAGAAAATATAAGTTCATCTAACCTTCCACCCTTCCGTCACTGCGGTTGCAGTGACACCTTTTTCTGCGAAAACGGCAACCCTTTTGTCACTTCGTGACATTTCCCCTAACAGGGGAATTTCCTCAAGGGAAGGCTTAGTTGTATCATAAAAGTTGACTATTATTATTTTTTCTTCCTACTTTTTCGACAAGCTGAGACCTCCCGTTTTCGGGAGGCTTTCTGTTTGAATATCAGTCGATTTCAACCATTATCTTTTCTTCGCTGCGGATAGCTGCGCTGCGGGCAATTGTGCGGATAGCCTTGGCAATTCTGCCCTGCTTGCCGATAATTCTGCCCATATCGTTCTCTGCAACATGAATGTGATAAACGATTGTGCCGTCCTCTGCAGGAGCGTCTGCTTCAACATTTACTGCGTCGGGATCGTCAACAAGACCTTTTGCGATTACTGCAAGTAATTCCTGCATAATATATGTCCTTTCCTGCTTCGCAATTATTCAATTACGCCGTTCTTCTTAAGAAGAGCCTTAACTGTGTCAGTGGGCTGTGCGCCGTTGGCAATCCACTTCTTAACTGCTTCCTGGTCAACCTTGAACTCGCTGGGCTTCTTGAGAATGTCGTATGTGCCGATTTCCTCAATGAAACGACCGTTTCTGGGGTATCTTGAATCTGCAACGATTACTCTGTAGAAAGGAGCCTTCTTTGAACCCATTCTTCTAAGTCTGATTTTTACTGCCATAATTTTCACCTCATAAAATAATTAAATATATATTCACCAAATGCTTGGATGAATTACCTGTTAAAACGGAGGCATTCCTCCGCCGCCCATTGGCATTCCGCCAAGACCGGGAAGCATCTTCCTCTTTTTCTTGCCGTTCTTGCCCTTTGACTTGAGCTGTTTCATCATTTTCTGCATCTGCTCAAGCTGTTTGATAAGGCGGTTGACCTCCTCGACGCTTCTGCCCGAGCCTGCCGCAATTCTGCGCTTTCTTGACAGATTCATAAGCGAGGGATTGCTTCTTTCTTCAGGAGTCATCGAAAGAATAATTGCCTGCACCCAGTCAATCTGCCTGTCGTCAATGTCAACATTGTCAAGCTGTTTGCCGAGTCCGGGAATTTTTGAAAGAATACCCTTGAGCGGACCCATCTTTTTGATTTGCTCAAACTGCTCGTTCAGATCGTTGAAGTCGAACTTGCTGGTCATCATCTTCTGAGCCATCTGCTCGGCTTTTTTCTGGTCAATTTTATTCTGTGCGTCTTCAATAAGAGTCAGCACATCGCCCATACCGAGAATACGGCTTGCCATACGGTCGGGATGGAAAACCTCAATATCCTCAAGCTTTTCGCCTGTGCCTGCAAACTTAATCGGCTTGCCTGTTACAGCCTTTACCGAAAGCGCCGCACCGCCCCTTGTGTCGCCGTCAAGCTTTGTGAGAATTACGCCCGAAATTTCAAGCAAATCGTTAAAGCTCTTTGCAACATTTACTGCGTCCTGACCTGTCATTGAGTCGATTACAAGCAGGATTTCATCGGGATTTACCTCAGCCTTGACTTCCTTAAGCTCGTTCATAAGAGCCTCGTCAATGTGAAGTCTGCCGGCGGTATCAAGAATTACAATATCGTTTCCGTAGTCCTTTGCCTGCCTGATTGCGGCTTTTGCGATTTTGACAGGATTTTCCGTTCCCATTTCAAATACGGGAACTCCTGCCTTGCCGCCGACAACCTTAAGCTGTTCAATAGCCGCCGGACGGTATATGTCGCAGGCAACAAGCAGAGGTCTGCGATTCTGAGCTTTCAGCATCTTTGCAAGCTTAGCCGCATGAGTTGTTTTACCTGAACCCTGCAAGCCGCAGAGCATAATAACAGTGGGGGGCTTTGACGCAAATTCAATTCTTGCGCCCTCGCCGCCCATAAGGCTTGTAAGCTCCTCGTCAACTATTTTGATAACCATCTGAGCAGGAGTAAGGCTTTCCATAACATCCTGACCGACTGCTCTTTCGGTAACCTTGTTTGTGAAATCCTTGGCAACCTTGTAGTTTACATCGGCTTCAAGCAGCGCAAGCCTTACCTCACGCATAGCCTCCTTGACATCGCCTTCGGAGAGCTTGCCCTTGTTTTTAAGTTTTTTGAATGCATTACTCAGCTTATCTGCAAGTCCTTCAAATGCCATAAAATTTCCTCTTATTCTTTAAGTTTACCCGCTGTGCGCTTTATTTCGTCAGCAAGTCTTTTTATATTGTTGTCTGTTGAACAATCAAGGATTTCCTGCGCCGTAGCGGAGATTTTCTCCAGCCCGTTTTCAAGCTCACGAAATCTTTTGAACAGTCCGAGCTTTTCTTCAAAATCAAAAAGCTGCTGTTCGCACCGCTTGATGCTGTCACGGACGCCCTGCCTTGTGATTCCTGTCTGGTCGGCAATTTCCGAGAGCGACAAATCCTCGTTGTAATAGAGGTTGACAGCCTGCCTTCCCGAAGGCTTTAAAAGCTCTCCGTAGAAGTCAAAAAGCAGTGAAACCTCGATATTCTTTTCCATTTTTTCAGCTCCCTGCTGTGTAAAACAGGATATGCTGTAAAGTAAATTTCTTTACACCTCTGAGATTATAATACATACCTGCCGTTTTGTCAAGATTTTTTTGAAAATTTCGCAACATCAGCCGCCTGCTCGGCACAGCAAAATCAATATTTTAAGAGTTTTTTTGTGCTGTTAGTATAAATAGCAAAAAACATTACAAATGGAATGTTAGCTGAGCTTGTGTTTTCGTTGATTTTAACAAAAATTAAATTTTTAGTAAAAAAACCTATAATTTATGAGTTTTTAAGTTCAAATTGTGGTATAATTGTTTTGAAATTTCAAAATTACAGGAGTTATGCCCTACGGAACAAGTTTTAAGTATTGACAGAATGGAAAATGCCGTTGCTCTTTTTGGCAGTTTTGACGAGAATGTAAAGCTGATTGAAAAGGAATTCGGCGTTCGTATAACCTGCCGTAACAGCGAGCTGAAAATTGACGGTGAAGCGGAAAGCGTTTCAAAGGCGGCAAGGGTGATTGAAAGCCTGCTCCGCCTGATTAACAGGGGAGAAGCCCTCTCCGAGCAGAACATTCGCTACTGCATTTCGCTTGTCAACGACGGCAGTGAGGAAAAGATTGAACAGCTTGCAGGCGACTGTATCTGCATAACCTCAAAAGGCAAGCCGATTAAGCCGAAAACAATCGGTCAGAAGCGTTACTGCAATATGATTGCCGACAATACGGTGACTATCGGAGTAGGCCCTGCCGGAACAGGCAAAACCTATCTTGCAGTTGCAATGGCGGTTACCGCATTCAGAAGCAAGCAGATAAACAGAATAATTCTCACCCGTCCTGCCGTTGAAGCAGGCGAGA
Source organism: uncultured Ruminococcus sp. (assembly GCA_945632055.1). Lineage (GTDB taxonomy): Bacteria > Bacillota > Clostridia > Oscillospirales > Acutalibacteraceae > Ruminococcoides. Next base: position 3,391 of record CALZCU010000128.1, read on the forward strand.
AGCTCGGCTTTCTTCCGGGTGATTTGCAGAGCAAGGTTGACCCGTATCTCCGCCCTCTTTATGACGCGCTTTTTGATATGCTCGGTGCGGAAACCTATCAGAAATATGTTGAGCGGGGCAATATTGAGGTTGCGCCTCTTGCATATATGCGAGGCAGAACGCTTGATGACAGCTTTATTATCCTTGACGAAGCGCAGAACACGACAAGCGAGCAGATGAAAATGTTTCTCACTCGTTTGGGCTTCAACTCAAAAATGGTGATAACAGGCGACATCACCCAGATTGATTTGCCCAGAGGAGCAAAAAGCGGTCTTAAGGATTGTATGAAAATTCTTAAAAACATAGAAGGCATCGGAAGCTGTATCTTTGATGAGCGTGATGTTGTGCGTCACCGCCTTGTGCAGGATATTATCAGGGCATATGCAAAATACGAAAATTCGGGGAAATAGCACAGTCCGTTTAAAAAATATATTATTTACCGAAAGGAATGGTTAAAATGGCAGACAACAAAATCAGGGTAATTATTACGAATAAACAAAAGACAGTTAAAATTCCTACGGGTATCAGAATGCTTGTGCGCCGTTGCTGTAATGCGGTGCTTCAGCTTGAAAAATTTGAAGGACCTGCCGAAATCAGCGTTACATTTACAGACAACAAGGGTATTCAGGAGCTTAACAAGCAGTACCGTGACAAGGACATCGAAACTGATGTGCTTTCATTCCCTATGGGCGAAAACGGCGTTTACGATACAGACAGGGAAACAGGCGCAAAAATTCTCGGCGATGTTGTAATTTCAATGGAAAAGGCAAGAGATCAGGCTGAGCTTTACGGACATTCACTGCAAAGAGAGGTCGGATATCTGACTGCTCACAGCGTGCTTCACCTGCTCGGCTATGACCATATGGAAAATCTCGAAAGAGTAAGAATGAGAGAAAAGGAAGAGCTTGTTATGGAACAGCTCGGACTTCCTGCGTCATCAAGCTACATAGTTGATGAAGATATGATTTAAAATGAAAAAGCAGATTCAAAGCTTCGGCTGTGCATTCAGGGGAATATGGTATACGGTAAAGAATGAGAGCCATATGAGGT
>CALZCU010000129.1 GCA_945632055.1 uncultured Ruminococcus sp.
CAACAAGAGTTCTTGTAATCTCTCTTGCTCTGTCGGGGCGGAAGTTGAAGAAGATTACGCTGTCGTTCGGCTGAATTGTTGCGCCACCCTTGACAACGGAGGGAACAACGAATTCATCTGTAACGTCCTCTTTATAGGAATTCCTGACAGCGCAAACGGGGCATTCAGCCTCAACGCCTTCGCCGTAAACCATAGCGGCATATGCCTTTTCAACACGCTCCCAGCGGTTGTCACGGTCCATAGCGTAGTATCTGCCCATAACGGTAGCAATTTTACCTACGCCGATTTCCTCTGTCTTGTCAACGCAAGCCTGAACAAAGTCAGCGGCGCTTGACGGAGGAACGTCACGTCCGTCGAGAAAAGCGTGAATGTAAACTTTTTCAAGTCCTTTTTTCTTTGCAAGCTCTAAAATACCGTAAAGGTGAGTGTTGTGGCTGTGAACGCCGCCGTCAGAGAGAAGTCCCATAAGGTGGAGAGCTGTGCCGTTTTCAAGAGCCTTGTCCATAGCGGAAACAATAGCCTCATTCTCCTTGAGCTTGTCCTCGTTTATAGTTTTTGTGATTCTTGTAAGCTCCTGATAAACGATTCTGCCTGCGCCGATGTTGGTGTGGCCGACCTCGGAGTTACCCATCTGTCCGTCGGGAAGTCCGACATCCATACCCGATGCGCCGATCTGAGTGATTGGGTTTGAGGAGAAAAGTCTGTCAAGATTAGGCTTGTTTGCCGCCTTGATTGCGTTTCCGCTTTCGGGGGCGATGCCGAAGCCGTCAAGAATCATAAGAATCAAAGGTTTTTTCATATAAGGTAAAATCCTTTCGTGTGCGATTTAGCAATAGGGGATAATAAACGGTGTTTTTTCCCGAAATTAAACGCTTGCTGCCTTAACGATAGCTGCAAACTTTTCAGCAACGAGTGATGCACCGCCGATAAGACCGCCGTCAACATTAGTCTTTGAGAGAAGCTCGTCAGCATTGCCGTCATTCATTGAACCGCCGTACTGAATTGTAACAGCCTGAGCAACCTCCTCGCTGTAGAGCTTGGCAAGTGTTGCACGGATAAATGCGCAAACCTCCTCAGCCTGCTCGGCAGTAGCTGTTTTACCTGTGCCGATAGCCCATACAGGCTCGTAAGCGATAACTGTTTTCTTAACATCTTCAGCAGAAACATCAAAGAGGTCAAGCTTAATCTGTCTTGCGATTACTTCCTCGGTGATGTCGCACTCACGCTCCCAGAGAAGCTCGCCTACGCAAACGATGGGCTTTAAGCCTGCTGCAAGAGCAGCCTTTGTTCTCTTGTTAACGGTTTCGTCTGTTTCGCCGAAGTACTGTCTTCTCTCGGAGTGACCGAGAACTACATATTCAACGCCCATTTCCTTGAGCATACCTGTTGAGATTTCGCCTGTGAAAGCGCCGCTCTCTGCCCAGTGGCAGTTTTCTGCGCCGATTTTAACATTTGTACCCTTTGTAACCTCAAGAGCAACACTTAAATCAACATAGGGAACGCAGGCGATAACCTCGCAGTCAGCGTCCTTAACAGCAGGAATAATTGCTGTGAGAAGCTCCTTAGCCTCAGAGGGAGTTTTGTTCATTTTCCAGTTGCCGGCAATAATTGCCTTTCTTTTTGTCTTATCCATTTCTATCAACCTTTCGTTAAATCTAAATAATATGGGCGAGAAGCCCCGCCCATAGAAATATAGCTTGATTATTTGTCAGCGATTACTGCAATGCCGGGAAGAGTTTTGCCCTCAAGATATTCAAGAGAAGCACCGCCGCCTGTTGAGATGTGGCTCATCTTGTCAGCAAAGCCGAGCTGAATAACTGCTGCTGCGCTGTCGCCGCCGCCGATGATTGTAGTAGCGTCTGTTTCAGCAAGAGCCTTAGCAACTGCAATTGTACCCTTTGCGAGTGTGGGGTTCTCGAATACGCCCATAGGACCGTTCCATACAACAGTCTTTGCACTCTTAACAGCCTCAGCGAAAAGCTCCTGAGTCTTTGTGCCGATGTCAAGACCTTCCATATCAGCGGGAATATTGTCAGCGTCAACAACCTGAACATCAATCGGAGCGTCAATGGGGTTGGGGAAGCCTGCGGCAATTGTTGTGTCGATGGGGAGGAGAAGCTTCTTGCCGAGCTTTTCAGCCTTTTCCATCATTTCCTTGCAGTAGTCGAGCTTGGAGTCGTCAACGAGTGAAAGACCAACTTCCTTGCCCTGTGCCTTTAAGAAGGTGTAAGCCATACCGCCGCCGATGATGAGTGTGTCGCACTTCTCAAGGAGATTTGAGATTACATTGAGCTTGTCTGCAACCTTTGCACCGCCGAGGATTGCAACGAAGGGACGAACGGGATTCTCAACAGCGTTGCCGAGATAGTCGATTTCCTTCTGCATAAGGTAGCCAACGGCTGTGTCCTTGATGTGGTCTGTAACGCCTGCTGTTGAGCAGTGAGCACGGTGAGCAGAACCGAAAGCGTCCATTACGAACACCTCTGCAAGTGATGCAAGCTCTGTTGAGAATGGCTCGAGATTCTTTGTTTCTTCTTTTCTGAATCTTGTATTCTGGAGAAGAACAACATCGCCGTCCTTCATTTCTGCAACAGCCTTTTTAGCGTTTTCGCCGACAACCTCGTCATCGTTTGCAAAAACAACCTCTTTGCCGAGAAGCTCGGAAAGTCTTACAGCAACGGGAGCGAGTGAGAATTTTTCTTCGGGGCCGTTCTTTGGCTTGCCGAGGTGTGAGCAGAGAATAACCTTACCGCCGTCAGCGATAAGCTTTTTAATTGTGGGGAGAGCGGCTGTGATTCTGTTGTCGTTTGTGATTACGCCGTCCTTGAGCGGAACATTGAAGTCACAGCGAACAAGAACCTTTTTGCCCTTTACATTGAGATCGTCAACGGTAACCTTGTTGAGTTTCATTGAAATACATTCCTTTCGTATTAGAAGAATAATGTAAAAATTTAGTATTTTCACAGTCAAGAATATTATATATCAAAATACGCATTTTATCAATAGAAAAGATAAAAAAAGTTTTGACCGGAAATTACTGCATATTTTGCGCTCAAAAGCTGATAAAAAGCAGAATTAAATATCAAGATCAAGCTCGAAAATCAAATCGACTTCTTCCGTAACTCCGCTTAACATATTGCTCGTACTGCTCGGAAACCAGCCGACATAGCGATAGCCTCTTGCGGCGTATTGGTCAATAATTTCACGGTGTTTTTTAGATTTTGTGCTGAAAATCCTGTTTTGGTGTTGAGTGTGACATATTCGTATTTTTTCTTAATTGTATCTCCTTATATAATAATTTTATTATTAAGTGCAATTATTAATTTCCGACCATTTGTGATTGTGCAATTCTCCTTTATTCAGCAGTTCAGGGTAATCCCACTGTCTTAAAACCTCATATGCGGCGATTGCGACCGAGTTTGAAAGATTAAGACTTCTTGCCTCGTCAATCATTGGAATACGCAGGGTGCTGTCGGGGTGCTTCATCAGAAGCTCCTCGGGCAGTCCTTTTGTTTCCCTGCCGAACAAAAGATAGCAGTTGTCGGGATAATTTACATCGCTGTGGCGGTGAGTTCCTTTTGTTGAAAAGAAGAAATATTTTCCGCCATTTGTTTTTTCAAAAAAGTCATCGATACTGTCATAATATGTAATATCCAGCAGATGCCAATAATCAAGTCCTGCCCGTTTCAGCTTTTTGTCGTCAACCGTAAATCCCATAGGCTTCACAAGGTGAAGCATTGCGCCTGTTGCAGCGCAGGTGCGGGCAATATTTCCCGTATTCTGAGGGATTTCAGGCTCAACAAGTACAAGATTTAGTCTTGCCAAAAGTTATCACTCCAAAAAATCAAATTTCAGTTTTATTATATTTTAAACCGTAAACAATAATATTGCAAGGACAATCTTGCATCTATAAAAACGGAGGTGTGTTTTGTGAGTTCAAGTCCAATGATGAATATGGTAAAGGGTGCGGCAATCGGGCTTGCGGCAGGAATGGCGGTTGGCATTGTCGGCAAGAATGCGGTAGACAGAAACCCTAAGCTGAAGAAAAAGGCTAACAAGGCGATAAAAACAGTTGAGTCCATAATGGACACAGCGCAGTATATGTTCAGATAACGCAAAACGGCGGTGCTTCTTTTGAAACACCGCCGAAAGATTATTAAATTTATTATGACACAAAATTAAGCGGATTGAGCTTGTTTGAGTTGTAGATTACCTCGAAGTGGAGGTGAGGGCCTGTTGAATTGCCTGTTGAACCTACATAAGCGATTGTGTCACCCTTTGCAACATGCTGTCCGTTTGAAACTGCAACTGAACTGCAATGACCGTAAAGCGTCTGGTAGCCGTTGCCGTGGTCGATTATAACATAATTACCGTAGCCGTTTCCGTTGTCGCCTGCCTGAATAACCGTTCCGCCGTCAGAAGCGATAATCGGCTGTCCGTAAACACCGCCGTCTGCAATGTCAATTCCCCAGTG
>CALZCU010000130.1 GCA_945632055.1 uncultured Ruminococcus sp.
CTGATAGTATCCTTTGTTGCGAACCATACATCAATTTTCTGGTCAAGCGCATAGTTAAAGCAGGAACGGGCAAAGGAGGAAATGCTCTTGTCAATGTTGTGCATACCCTGAATAACACCGTCTGACTTGAAGTCAAAGATAAGGCTTCTTTCCTCTGTGCCGTCGGGCTTTGTCACGCAAAGCTCAGCCTTGCTGCCGCCCTCAACACGCATTTCTGTGTTTTTGTAAACATCACCGTAAGCGTGACGGGCAATGCAGATGGGCTTTTTCCAGGTGGGAATGTAGGGAGTGATTCCCTTTACAAGAATGGGACTTCTGAATACTGTTCCGTCAAGGATTGCACGAATTGTGCCGTTGGGAGATTTCCACATCTGCTTGAGGTCATATTCGTCCATTCTTGCGGCATTCGGAGTGATTGTAGCGCACTTTACTGCAACGCCGTACTTCTTTGTTGCATTTGCGCTGTCAACAGTAACCTGATCGTCTGTCTTGTTTCTGTTCTCAAGACCGAGGTCGTAATATTCACTCTTTAAGTCAACATAGGGGAGAATGAGAATATCCTTAATCTGCTGCCAGATTATTCTTGTCATTTCGTCGCCGTCCATCTCAACGATGGGAATAGTCATTTTAATCTTTTCCATATCAGCTGTTCTCCTTTGTGTAGTCAAGTAATCCGCCTGCAATAATAATTGCTCTTGTTCTGTCTGAAAGCTCGCAGTCAGCAACGATTGTGTCGCCTGTTGTCTTGTTCACAACAGTGATGTCAGAGCCTTCGGCAATTTCTTTTTTAACATTCGGAAGTTCAAGCATATCACCGAGCTTGATTTTATCGTAATCGGAAGCGTTTTTAAAGGTGAGCGGAAGTATGCCTGCGTTGATAAGGTTGCTCTTGTGAATACGAGCGAAGCTCTTTACAAGAACAGCTTTAACTCCGAGATAGAGAGGAGCAAGCGCAGCGTGTTCACGAGAGGAGCCCTGACCGTAGTTTTCACCGCCTACAATTATGCTCTTGCCGAGCATTTTTGCTCTCTGCGGAAATTCCTTGTCGCATACGGTGAAGCAATGCTCGGAGATTTTCGGAATATTTGAACGGAGCGGAAGAATTTTTGCGCCTGCCGGCATAATGTGGTCGGTTGTAATGTTGTCGCCGACCTTGAGCGAGCAGGAAGCCTCGATTGTATCTGTGAGGGGACTTGTTTCGGGATATGACTTGATGTTCGGACCTCTGAGAATTTCAACGCTGTCCATCTCCTCAACAGGAGCAGGCTCAATAACCATATTATCGTTGATGAGGAACTTTTCGGGCATCTCAATGTCAGCGGCAACACCGAGAGTTCTCGGGTCTGTGAATACGCCGTTGAGCGCAGATACAGCGGCAGTTTCGGGAGAAACAAGGTAAATCTGACCGTCTGCTGTTCCGCTTCTGCCTTCAAAATTTCTGTTGAAGGTTCTCAGCGAAATACCCTTGCTGTTAGGCGACTGTCCCATACCGATACAGGGGCCGCAGGCACTTTCAAGAATACGAGCACCTGCCGCAATCATGTCACCGAGTGCGCCGTTTAAAGCGAGCATATTGAACACCTGCTTGCTTCCCGGAGCGATTGCAAGCGAAACATTGTCTGCAACCTTTTTGCCCTTGAGAATGTGAGCAACTCTCATAAGGTCAAGATAGCTTGAGTTTGTGCAGGAGCCGATACAAACCTGGTCAATCTTCTGTCCCTCAAGCTCCTTAATCGGCTTGACATTGTCGGGGGAGTGGGGGCAGGCTGCAAGAGGCTCAAGCTCTGAAAGGTTAATTTCAATAACCTCATCGTAAACTGCGTCGTCGTCAGCCTTTAATTCTGTGTAGTCCTCTTCACGACCCTGAGCCTTGAGGAATTTCCTTGTTGTTTCGTCAGACGGGAAAACAGAGGTTGTTGCGCCAAGCTCTGCGCCCATATTTGTGATTGTTGCTCTTTCGGGAACAGTGAGAGTTTTAACGCCCTCTCCGCCGTATTCAACAATCGTGCCAACGCCGCCCTTAACGCTCATAACACGCAGAACAGCGAGAATAATATCCTTTGCGGAAACCCACGGGCTGAGCTTGCCTGTGAGGTTAACTCTTACCATTTTAGGCATTGTAATGTAATATGCGCCGCCGCCCATTGCAACAGCAACATCAAGACCGCCTGCACCGATTGCAAGCATACCGATACCGCCGCCTGTGGGAGTGTGGCTGTCGGAGCCAATCAGGGTTTTACCGGGCTTACCGAATCTTTCAAGATGCACCTGATGGCAGATGCCGTTGCCCGGTCTTGAAAAGTAGATGCCGTGCTTTTTGCACACCGACTGAATAAATCTGTGGTCGTCAGCATTTTCAAAGCCTGTCTGAAGTGTGTTGTGGTCTATGTAAGCAACGCTCTTTTCTGTCTTTACTCTCGGAATACCCATAGCCTCATATTCAATGTAAGCCATTGTTCCTGTTGCGTCCTGAGTGAGAGTCTGGTCAATTTTAAGACCGATGTCGTTTCCGACAACCATTTCGCCGCAGACAAGATGTTCCTTTATGATTTTCTGTGCAATCGTGTAGCCCATAATATTACCTCCTGAATATTTATGCAGGTTACTTTGCTTATTAATACAAAATAACTATGTTAATTATATAACAATCTTTAGTTATTGTAAAGTAAAATTTACTTTCAAAAGCATCAAAAACTGATTTTTTATTACAGAAAATCCTGTATTGGGAAAATGTTGCAAAATATATCGCAGATTGTTATAAAAGGTGATGAAAAATATAAATTGAATTTTATAGGTTTAAGTGGTATAATAAATCAGTATGCTGAAAATAATTTCGGAAACAGAGGGATACTATGGATATCAGAGAAGATTTAAGAAATATAGCAATCATTGCCCATGTTGACCACGGCAAAACAACGCTTGTCGACCAGCTTTTAAAGCAGAGCGGCATTTTCAGAGCTAATGAAAATGTCGAGGACAGGGTTATGGACTCAAACGACCTTGAAAGGGAAAGAGGAATCACAATCCTTTCAAAGCCTACGGCTGTAATGTATAACGGCATTAAAATCAACATCGTTGACACTCCCGGACACGCTGACTTCGGCGGAGAGGTTGAGCGTATTCTTCAGATGGTTGACGGAGTTGTACTGCTTGTTGACGCATTTGAGGGCTGTATGCCGCAGACGAGATTCGTTCTTAAAAAGGCATTGGGACTCGGCAAGAAGCCGCTTGTTGTGCTGAACAAAATCGACCGCCCCGGCGCAAGACCCGAGGAGGTAGTTGACGAGGTTCTCGATTTGTTTATCGAGCTTGGAGCAGATGAGGATCAGCTTGAATTTCCTGTTATCTACGCTTCTGCCCGTGACGGCTATGCAGGCACAGACTATCACGAGCTTGCAGAGGATATGAAGCCGCTGTTTGACGCAATAATAAACGAAATTCCTGCACCGCAGGGTGACTTGAACGGCGGATTGCAGATTCTTGTTTCTAACATAGATTCAGATAAATTTGTCGGCAGAATCGGTGTCGGAAGAATTGAAAGAGGAACAGCCAGAAACGGACAGGCGGCTGTGCTTTGCCACGCTGACGGCACAACTCAGAATGTAAGAATTGCAAAGCTCTATCAGTTTGAGGGACTTAAAAGAGTTGAATGTGACGAGGCAAGTCTCGGCGACCTCGTCTGCATAAGCGGTATTCAGGACATCAACATCGGCGAAACAATCTGTTCTCCCGACTGCGTAGAGCCGCTTCCGTTCATTAAGATTGACGAGCCGACAGTATCAATGAATTTTATCGTAAACAATTCTCCCTTTGCAGGCAGAGAGGGTAAGTATGTCACCTCAAGAAACCTGCGTGACAGGCTTTTTAAGGAGATTGAAACCAATGTTGCTCTCAGAGTTGAGGAAACCGACAGCGCAGACACATTCAAGGTGTCGGGCAGAGGAGAGCTTCATCTTTCAATCCTCATCGAAACAATGCGCCGCCAGAATTATGAATTTCAGGTATCCCGTCCGCAGGTAATCACCAAAACGATTGACGGAAAGCTCTATGAGCCGATTGAGTTCCTTATCATCGAGGTTCCCGACGCATATGTCGGAGCAGTAATGGAGAAGCTCGGTTCAAGAAAGGCAGAGCTTGTAAATATGGGCACTCGTGAGGGCGGAGTAACTCACATTGAGTTCAGAATCCCCGCAAGAGGACTTATGGGCTACCGCCCCGAATTTCTCACCGATACAAACGGCAACGGCATAATGAACCATGTTTTTGACGGCTACGAGCCGTTCAAGGGCGAAATCATCACCCGTCATCAGGGCTCGCTGATTGCATTTGAAACAGGCGAAACAGTAACATACGGTCTGTATGCCGCACAGGAGAGAGGCAGACTCTTTATCGGCGCAGGCGTTCCCGTGTACGAGGGAATGATTGTAGGTGCAAGCCCCAAGGCAGAGGATATTACCGT
>CALZCU010000131.1 GCA_945632055.1 uncultured Ruminococcus sp.
CTTTCGGCACTGGCAAAGCCTTTGAACTGTCACGTAAATCTGATTCCCGTAAATTCTGTTGAGGGAACAGGATACTTAAAAAGCAATATAAAAAGACAGCAGTCTTTTATTGATATACTTGCCGAAAAAAATATTACGGCAACAGTAAGGCGAACCCTCGGAAGCGATATAAATGCCTCCTGCGGTCAGCTGAAACGAAAACATCTTAACGAAGGAGGCAAATAACTTGGAAGTATTCAGCAAAAGCGACATCGGATTAGTTCGTGAGCAAAATCAGGATGACTTCCGCTTCGGAGTTATTTCTCCCAGCTGTGCATGGGCGGTAGTATGTGACGGAATGGGAGGTGCCAACGGCGGAAACATTGCAAGCGCAACAGCCGTTGAATACATAAGCACCAAAATTACTGATTTATATAAGGAAGATATGACAAAGGAGCAGATAGGCGAGCTGATGGCTGAAATTGTTGTCAATGCCAATATGAGGGTGTTTGACCTTTCAACCAAGGACCCTGAGCTTACAGGTATGGGAACAACCTGCGAATTTGTTTTTGTCAAGGACACGACTGTCCATGTTGTTCATGTGGGCGACAGCCGTACATATGCAATAAGAGGAGGTAAGATAAAGCAGCTTACTGAAGACCACTCTGTTGTTCAGGAAATGGTACGCAGAGGTGAGTTAACCTATGAGCAGGCACAGAATCATCCCAACAAGAACTTCATAACAAGAGCTTTGGGAATAAAACCGTCGGTAAGGCTTGACTATATTGAAGCAAACTTTATCTACGGCGACATACTGTTAATCTGCACAGACGGACTTTCCAACTGTGTTTCAACGGGAGATATGGTAAAAATCTGTCACGAAAACCGTGGCGAGGGACTTGTAACAAAGCTCGTTGACCGTGCAAAGGACGGCGGCGGCAGCGATAATATCACAGTTACCGTTATTTACTAATTGATGGGAGGAACCATTTTGGATAAATATTTAGGCAAAAGACTTGACGGCCGTTATGAAATCCACGAGCTTATCGGTGTCGGCGGAATGGCTAATGTTTATCGCTGTACAGATACGATTGACGACCGTGAGGTAGCAATAAAAATACTTAAGGACGAATATCTCAACAACGAGGAATTTATCCGAAGATTTAAAAACGAATCCAAAGCTATTGCAATGCTTTCACATCCTAATATTGTCAAGGTTTACGATGTAAGCTTCGGCGATATGATTCAGTACATTGTAATGGAATATATTGACGGTATAACTCTTAAGGAATATATCGACAGACAGGGCATAATTGAGTGGAAGGACGCTCTGCACCTTACAACTCAGATATTAAAGGCGCTCCAGCACGCACACGAATGTGGCATTGTTCATCGTGACATAAAGCCGCAGAATATTATGCTTTTACAGGACGGCACAATCAAGGTTACAGACTTTGGCATTGCCCGTTTTTCCGACAAAGCAACACGCACAATGACAGAGCAGGCAATCGGCTCTGTTCACTACATTGCTCCCGAACAGGCAAGGGGAGATGTAACTGACGGAAAAACCGATATATACTCCGTCGGCGTTATGCTTTATGAAATGCTGACAGGCAAACTTCCCTTTGACGGCGACAGCGCAGTGACGGTTGCTCTTATGCAGCTTCAGTCAACACCAAAGCGCCCTCGTGAGGTCAATCCCGGTATCCCTATCGGTCTTGAGCAGATAACAATGAAGGCTATGCAGAAGCAGCCTACCTCACGCTACACCTCTGCCGCTGAAATGCTCAGCGACATAGAACGCTTCAGATTAAATCCGTCAATTGTGTTTGACTACGGCAAGTCCTTTGTCGATAACCAGCCTACAAAGTTTGTCAGCTCTATAAAGGACACCAAGAAGGCTGAAACAAGGGTGGTCGAAAGACCAGCCGGTTTAGGAAGAACAGAAAATGACGAGTCCGATGATGACGAATATATCAAGCAGCACAAGTCGTCCTTTTACGCTTTAAAAGGTATATTATCAGCTGCACTTGTTGTTTGTGTAGTATTTGTTTCTCTTGCAATTTTCAGAGGCTGTACCACTTCACAGGCAAAGGATGTTGATGTTCCCGATTTTATCGGAAAAACACTTATTGAAGCAAAAGAGGACAATCCGAACAATTTTGCATTTGAGATAAAAACCAAATTTGACGAATCAAAGGAAATAGGTGTTATCCTTGACCAGGAGCCTGCGGCAAATTCAATGAAGGTCAAGACAGGCTCTTCTATTACGATTACAGTAAACGGAACAGATACAGAGATTTCCGTTCCTTATATCACAAATAACAGTGAAAAGGACGCAGTAAAGGCGCTTAAGGATAGAAACCTTATGCCTGAGGTTATCTATGTGGATAACACAAAGACGCCCAAGGGCTATACAATCGACACCTTCCCGAAGGCAGGTGTTAAGGCAACTATTGGCTCAACCGTTTATTTGTATGTTGCTAACGGTGCAAAGCCTGAGCAGGTAAAGCTTCCCTCTGTTACGGGACTCACACTGAGCGAAGCCAAGGCAGAGCTTGAGAAGCTTGAACTGACAGTAGAGGTACAGTATGACGATTTGAGCAAGGAAGCCAAAGACACTGTTCTGGGAATGTCGCCGCTCCAGTACGGAAAGGTTGATAAGGGTACTGTTGTTACCTTGACGGTAAGCTCAGGTAAGGGTGACAAAAAGACCGTCAGCATATATGTTGACCTTCCTGAGAACACCGAAAACTCGGTTAATATGACTGTAATTGTAGACGGTGTTGTTGATTCTCAGTATTCAAAAACTCTTGTTCCTAAGTACAACAAGACCTGTACGCTTGAAATCACAGGCTCAGGTACTTCAACGGTTATTGTTCAGCTTGACGGTCAGGTTTACCGTGAATACAGCGTTGATTTTGCAGGCAATTCGGTAGTTACAACCGCTCGGCACGAATTTGCCGTTCCGACAACAGCTCCGTCTGAGCCTGAAACACAGCCCGAAACCAATCCCAGCGAGTCAATTCCTCAGGCTGAAAATCCAACTGCAGAATCGGTTATTCCGAATGCTCCGGTAACCAGAGACTAAAAGCATATGAAAAATATGAACGGAATAATAACAAAATTAATCGGCGGCTTTTATTATGTGCTTTGCGACGGTGTTGAATACGAATGTAAGGCGAGGGGGAGCTTCCGCAAAAGCGGAAATTCCCCTGTGGTCGGCGACAGAGTGAATATTACTGTTCCGGATGAGGGTTTCGCTTCTATTGAAGAAATCCTACCGAGGAAGAACAAGCTGAAAAGACCTGCATTGGCAAATATCGACACGCTTGTAATTGTTTGTTCAACTGTCGATCCTGAGCCGAATTTTACTGTTATTGACAAAATGACGGCGGCAGCCGTAAACAATAATATGACTCCTGTTATCGTTGTGTCAAAACACGACTTAAAGAACGGAGAAAGCATTGCTTCTGTGTATCGTAATGCCGAAATTCCTGTATTTGTCTGTTCGGCTGACGAAACAGATGAATCCGACAAGCTCAAGGAATATATAAAAAACAAGATTACCGCTTTCACAGGCAACAGCGGTGTCGGCAAGTCAACGCTTATCAACAGAATTTTTCCTCAGCTTAATCTGCAAACAGGGCAAATCAGCCGCAAGCTCGGACGGGGAAGACACACTACAAGAGTTGTTGAGCTTTTTGAGGTTGACGGCTGTTTAATTGCAGACACACCGGGTTTTTCAACCGTAGATTTGCAAAGATATGAGATGATTGACAAAACTCAGCTGCAATACTGTTTCCCCGAGTTTGAAAAGTTCCTCGGTGAATGTCAGTTTACCTCCTGTTCTCACACCTGTGAAAAGGGCTGCAGAATTTTGCAGGCAGTTGCAGACGGAGAAATTGAGCAGTCACGACACAACAGCTATGTTTCAATGTATAACGAGGTAAAGGATATAAAATCGTGGCAGCTTAAATAGGCTGTTATTTCAAGGAGATATTATGCGCTGTGTAATTATTTCAGGTTCTCCCGAAACAAGTCCTGATTTAATAAGGCAAACTGTCAGCAGGGAGGACTATGTCATCTGTGCGGACAGAGGATATGCCTTTGCTGAGCTTGCCGGAATAGAGCCTGATATGATTGTAGGAGATTTTGATTCTTATATAGAAAATATAACAGCCTCCTGTAAGGTTGTCAGGCTGAATCCCCACAAGGACGATACCGACACAATCCATTCAATAAACCTCGCTTTTGAAAAGGGTTTTTCTGATTTCCTTCTGCTTGGCTGTCTTGGCGGCAGACTTGACCATACCTTAGCAAACCTTTCTGCACTTGAATATATCAGCAGCAAAGGCGGCAGGGGAGTGCTTCTTTCCGAAAAGGAGCGTGTCGAGCTTCTCACAGAGGGCGAATACTGCTTTGAAAATCAAAGCGGCAAGACCTTTTCTCTGTTTCCATTCGGCTGTCAGAGC
>CALZCU010000132.1 GCA_945632055.1 uncultured Ruminococcus sp.
CGGAAGAAGAATAATTTTAATTACCGGGCGCAAAAATCCGATTCCGAACGGTGCAACGGGAATGAAAAGACCGATTACAATTCCGACAATCAGCATAAGCACCATAAAGCTTGTACCGCAACGAGGATGGAAGCGAGTCTGCTTTTTAACATTCTCAACTGTCAGCTCCTCTTCGTTTTCGTAGCAGAAAATTGTCTTGTGCTCTGCTCCGTGATACATAAACACTCTTTTCATTTCGGTCATCTGCGAACATACTACTATATATGCAAGGAAAAGTATAATTTTCAGAACACCCTCGACTACAGATTTCCAGAACACAGCGTTCTCGCCGTCACCCTTGAATATCGGAATGAAGTTTGCCGAGAGGTCGAATAAAAATGAGGGCAGGAAGAAGAAAAGTCCAACAGCAAGTGCAACGCCTAAGATTGAGGCGAACACCATAAGCACCTTGAATAGCTTATCGCCGAATTTCTCATCAAGCCATTTTTCAAGCTTTGACGGTTCTTCCTCCTCAATCTCGCCTGCTTCTATTGCCTTGTCTGCGGAAAGCATAAGAGCCTTGTAGGACAGGCGCATTGAGTCGATAAGTCCTGCAATTCCTCTGAAAAACGGAAGCTTAAAGAGCTTGCATTTTGAGGGAATTGTATTAATACTGATGTCCTCGTTGTAGATTTCACTTTCGCCCGTTCTCACGCAGACAGTCGTGCGCTTCGGACCTCTCATCATAATTCCCTCAATGAGAGCACTGCCGCCGATTGAGGTTATCTTTTTTGTTTTATTACAACATTTTTTGCTCATTTAATTATCCTTTCGCTACAGCTTGATGTTTTCGGGCATAGCCTGCGCTTCGCCCTCCTTATAAATCGGGAAGGTCAGCGTTACCGTTGTGCCGACTCCCTCTCCGCTTTCTATTTCAAGTGAACCGTTGTGCAGGTTCATAATTTCGTCTGCAACTGCAAGTCCGATTCCCGAGCCTCTGACGCTCTGATTTGCCTTATAGAATTTTTCCTTGACCTTCGGCAAATCCTCTGCTGAAATTCCACAGCCTGAATCGGTGATTACAATCTTGATTATATCAGGCTCGTCCTTGCTGTAAATTACCTGTGCCGCAACGACTCCGCCCCTGGGCGTATATTTCAGAGCATTGTCGAGTATATTGAGGAACACCTGCTTTAGTCTGTTTCTGTCGCCGTAAACAGGCGGATATACCGCCTCAGGCTCGTCATAAAGCAGATGCTTGCCCTCCTTGACCGCCCTTTCCTTGAGCATATATACGGTTTCGTCAAATTCAGCAAGAATGTCGAGCTTTTCATTCATAAGCACCATTCTGCCGCTCTGAATACGGCTGAAATCAAGAAGCTCCTCGACAATGCTCGTAAGTCTTGAGCTTTCCTTGATTATTACTCCCATTCCCCTGTCAAAGGTGCGGCGGTCAAGCTTGCCCCTTTCGGAAAGCTGCATTGTTTCCGCCCAGCCCTTAATTGCTGTGAGAGGTGTTCTCAACTCGTGGGAAACACGGGAAATGAAGTCGTTTTTCATTTGCTCGGTGGTCTGCAAATCCTTAGCCATATCACTGACCGCATCGCACAAGTCACCGATTTCATCGTCATATTTATGCTCAATTTTCTCCGAAGCTGAAAAGTCGCCCTGCGCAATCTGCGCCGCAGTCAGCGACAGTCTGCGAATCGGCTTGACAATCGAACGGATAAACATAAGTCCCGACAAAATTACGAGAGCTATTATCGCCAAGCCGAGGGCGATGATAATTCCCGAGATAAGCAAAATTCTGCTGTTTACGGGATCCATAGAAACTATGTAGCGCACAGCACCGACAACAGTGCCGTTATTATTGGTGATTATGCGGGTTTCGCTCATCGCTCTTTCGCCTGAGCTGAGCTTGCCGTTCCAGAAGGCATAGCCCTCCTTGCTCTGCACTGCCTGTTCAAAATCTGTGAGCATCGTATCGTCAGAGGGAATAAAACCCGTTGAGGTCATAACAACCCTCCCTGCGGAGTTGATGACCATAACCTCCATCTGTTCCTTTTTCTTGAAATTTTCAACATAATCTCTTGCCGCAGAGGAAAAGCTCGTTGAGCTGTCGCTTGTGTAGCCTGAAAAGACTAGCGAAAGCTCACTGCTTGTTGACGAAAGACTCTGCTCAACACTGCTCTGAAAAAGGTATGTAACAACAAAAATAAGGCAGACAACAATTGAAATAATAATTGTGAGAATAACACTGAGCGTATTAAGCATCCAGCGTTTTGTAATTCCCTTAAACATTCCGTTACCTGCCTCCAATCTTTAAATATTACTGAGCGTCAGTTTGCTATCAGTTTGTGCCTGCGTCCCATTTGTAGCCGAGTCCCCAGACTGTAATGATATGCTTGGGGTTTGACGGCTCATCCTCAACCTTCATTCTCAGTCGTCTGATATTTACATCGACAATTTTATCCTCGCCGACATAGGCGTCGCCCCAGACATAATTGAGAATATCGATTCTGTCAAGAGCTGTTCCGGGATTTGAGAAGAAGTACTCCATAATCTGAAATTCAACCTGAGTAAGCTCAATCATCTTTCCGTTCTTCATAAGTGAACGGTTGCGAAGATTCAGGGTAAATTCGCCCGACTTAAGCTCCTCCTTGAAGTTGTTTTCAGCCTGTGACTGAGCAAGCGCAACTCTTCTGTAGAGCGAATCAACCCTTGCAAGCAGTTCGCTCGGAGAAAACGGCTTTGTGACATAATCGTCTGCGCCGAGCATAAGACCTGTTACCTTGTCCATTTCCTGCGTTTTTGCAGAAAGCATAATAATTCCTATTCCGCCGTTGCGGTTGCGAAGCTCCTTGCACACCTGAAAGCCGTCAATACCCGGCATCATAACATCAAGAATTGCAACATCAAAGTCGCCGTCGCTTTCATCGTACTTCTGCAGAGCCATCTCTCCGCAGTCAGCCTCAACAACATCATAGCCTGCACGGGTGAGATTGATTACAACAAAATCACGAATTGCAGCCTCGTCCTCACAAACAAGAATTTTCTTCATAACAAAACCTCCGTATTATTCAAGCAATTAAACAGCTGTTTCCTTCAGAATTGCAAACGACCTTTTGATTTCGTCGTCTGTCAGCGAAAGCCCGCTGCCTGAATCAGAAACAGTAAATGTATATGCGTATCTGTTATCCTTATATATCAGAATATAATCTTCGTTATCTCTGCCCTTGTCCCATTCGGCAGCGTCAAACACCTTGATTTCAAACAGCTTTGCTCCAAGCGCTTTATTATTCCACTCATAAAAGGCTGTTGTGCCGTTCTCCTCGGAAACAATTGCCGTTACCGTACCATCAAGCCATTTTTCAGGCATTTTTACGGTATAGCCGTAGCTGTAATTAATTACTGTACTGAATTTGGGGGCGAAGGAATCATCTTTTGCCGAAAAAGTATTCCATATTATTTTATCGGCAACGGTTTCAGCCTTCTCCTTTTCAGAATGAGGGAGCTTCTGAACGGCAGGAAATTCCACCATAGAGTCGTTGTCTATATCTGTACAGATTATCCCGTTGCTTCGCTGTGTAAAGCTCTTTGTCTTTTCCTTAAAGAGGGGATTTTTAAGCAATGAAAGCTCGTTGCTGTAATAAATAATCTGAGTGTTCAGCTCTCCTCCTGCAACCTCTCCGTCAACAAAAGCACCCTTTGCACCTCCGATTTCCGAAGTGACAATGCTTTTGAACTTTATGACATTAGGATCCATTGCAGCAACTGCCTTTGCGTAAACCGAGTGCTTTTCATCGTTGTATTTCAGCATTACAGCCTGCGCCTCATTTTCAGCGGAGTAGGTTGAAAGCGTAAGGATTTCGTCTTTTTTGTCCGAATCATAGTCACCGCACACAAACGATGAATACTTGTGGCCTGACTTTATTTCTTCTGTTTTGCCGTCCGAATAAGAATAGCAGGACAGCAGATTTGTGTTCTGAGTGTAGGTTGAATATCCGACAATAATTTCAAGCGTGCCGCTGCCGGAAATATCGGCAAAATCAACGCAGTCAATGTCGGTAGTTTCCGTTATCCTGTCGGAGGAAAGCCGCCATTCGTCATCGTCGGAATACATAACAAGCATATGTACTCCTGTAACATTTTCACCCTCACGGTAAAATGCAACAGCCTCGTTAACCTTGTCACCGTCAAGGTCAGCCATAATTATTGCGCTTCGGTAATTTCCGCTTTTCGGATATTTCAAAGTGTAGCCCTTTTTTGCGGTTTCAGCGATAAGCTGTTCGATTTCCGCCTCATCACCCATTGTTTTCGGCGGCCTGAGAAGGCTGTCAGCACCGTTGTCGGTAATATTACAGCCGCTTGCCGCCGATACAAAAAACACACCCGTCAGCACAGCAGAAATTATTTTTTTTGCTTTCAACAGACAGCCTCCTTCCCGAAAATCATTCAAA
>CALZCU010000133.1 GCA_945632055.1 uncultured Ruminococcus sp.
CCATAGTCAGACTTTGCTTGCCGTGAGCACCGCACTTTGAGAAGAACTTATCAAGATTAAATGCAATTCTCGGCAAATACCCTGAATCCTCTATGATTGAGAACAGCGGAAAGAAAATAGCCATAGGCGGCAGCATTACCGACACCACCCAGGTTAATGTAGTATAAACACCGTCTATTACAATGCCTGTAATGAATGAAGGAACTGAAAGCATTTCAAACAGATTATATAGCTCGGATTTTATATTGCCGAACAAGGCACTCAAAAGCTCGCTCGGATAATTTGCGCCTATAGCCGTAATCCAGAATAAAAGGCAGAAAAGTAACAGCATTAACGGAATACCGACTGCCTTTGAGGTTAGAATTGCGTCTGCCTTTCTGCTTTTTGCGTTAATTCCTTTTGTGCTGTAGAATACGGTTTCACTGCAAATCTCTTTAGCCTTATTTGCAAGCTTTTCAGCATTTTCCTTGTGTCGGCTTGCATCTAAAATATCAATGTCGTTGAAGTTCCTTTCAACTCGAAAGCATTTTCTTTTATCTGTGCAAATATCATACACTGTGCTTTTCAGCTCTTTTAAGCCGCTTTTCCTCGTTGCACAGGTGCATACTACGGGTATTCCAAGATTCAGAGAAAGCTCGTCAATGTCAATGAAAATACCGTTTTTCTCAGCTTCATCAAATAAATTCAGACAAAGCACAGCATTTTTCTGAAGAGAAAGAACCTGCAAAGCAAAGGACAGATTGCGTTCAATAACACTTGAATCTGTTACAATAACAACGCAGTCAGATTCGTTATTTGCCAGAAATTCCTTTGTAACTGCTTCCTCTTCGGAGAAGTTAATCATTGAGTATGTTCCGGGCAGGTCGGTTACGGTAAAGCTTTTATCCTTGATTTTTACTGTTCCCGATGAACACTCAACTGTTTTGCCCGTCCAATTGCCCGTATGCTGTTTTAATCCTGTAAGCGCATTGAATATTGTACTTTTTCCCACATTTGGATTACCTGCAAGCGCAATCTTAAAATCTGTAGTTTTATCGGGCGTATCCTTTTTTGCAGTTACAGATGAATTTCGTGCAAACAAATAAAAACCTCCTGCTCAGTTAATCGGAGTCACCGTAATGTTTTTACTGTCCTTATTTCTAAGCGCAATTACCGCATTCTTAACAAGATATGCAGTGGGGTCGCCGAATGGACTTCTGAACAGCGGAGTTATGACTGTGTTTTCCAAAATCCCGATATCATAAATTCTGTTAATAAGATTTTCACAGCAATTAATTGAGTCAACCGAAGCACTTTTGTTGAGAGGAAGACTGTTAAGTGTGCATTTCTCTTTCATTGTTTTTCACCGATTTCATATATTTATAACATTCTATTCGTGTATAATTAAATTGTTAATCGGAGAAAGGGAAGGATAACATATTTTACTTTACCATAGTGGATTTATAGTGTATAATTAATAAGTAACTTGATGTAATAAATTTCATAGCATTCCGTATATTTAATTGGGGTGTTGCTATGAGTTGTAAAAAAATAGTGTTTTCAATTGTCTGTTTTACTCTGTTTGCTGCTTTTACATTCTTAATGATATCATCTGCCGCAAATATCAGCCTTGCAGTTGCATCGGGCAATATAAAAGCCTTACCTACTATAGTAATTGACGCAGGTCACGGAGGAGAGGACGGAGGAGCAGTGAATGACAGCGGCGTTCTTGAAAAAGACATTAATCTGGCTGTTGCAAACGATACCTCCAAACTAATGCAGCTACTCGGATTTGATGTTGTTCAGACGAGAGATAAGGATATTTCTCTTGCTCAGGACGGCGATACTGTCCGTTCACGCAAGGTTGCAGATATGAAAAAGCGGCTTGATATATTTAATTCTTCAAAAGAAAATGTAATAATCAGTATTCATCAGAACAAGTTTACGCAAAGCAAGTATTACGGTACGCAGATTTTCTATTCGCCCAACAATCCCGAAAGCAAAAATCTGGCTGAAAGCATTAAATATTCAGTAAAAGGCTTGCTTCAGCCTGAAAATGAAAGGGAATGTAAAGAGGCTGACAGCGGAATATACCTGCTTAAAAATACGGATAACCCTGCTGTAATAGTTGAATGTGGATTTATTTCAAATGATGCCGAGTGCAAAAAATTACTTGATTCAACCTATCAGAAGCAGATGGCTTTTTCGATAATTACAGGATTTCTCAATTACCATAATTTAGTTTGACAGGAAGTGTAAAAATGGCTTCAAAAATCAAAAGTGTTTACATATGCTCGGAATGTGGCTATGAATCACCGAAATGGTACGGAAAATGTCCGTCCTGCGGTGAATGGAACACAATGAACGAGGAGATAAAGGAAACCTCAAAGGCAGTTTCAACAACAAAGACTCGTTCCTTTTCTTCGTATTCAAGACCTGATTCTATCGGTGAAATATCAACTGAAGATGAGCTTCGCTATGATACGGGAAGCAAGGAGCTGAACAGGGTTCTCGGCGGCGGAATAGTAAAGGGCAGTCTTATTCTGCTTGGCGGCGACCCCGGAATCGGTAAGTCGACTGTTCTGATGCAGATATGCCAGTTTATGGGGGATAATCTGAAAATTCTATATGTTTCGGGTGAGGAGTCAAAACGCCAGCTTAAGCTTCGTGCTATCCGACTCGGTGTTGATTCTCCGAATCTCTTTGTTATGACCGAAACCGATGTCGAGATAGTGTGCGAGCAGATTAAATCCGTAAAGCCTGACCTTGTTATGGTCGATTCAATCCAGACAATGAATTTATCGGAGCTTAATTCCTCTCCCGGAAGTATTACTCAGGTGAGGGAATGTACCAATATGCTTATGAGAACAGCAAAGAGCTGTGACATACCGATGTTCATTGTCGGTCATGTCAACAAGGAAGGCTCAATTGCAGGACCTAAGGTGCTTGAGCATATTGTCGATACGGTGCTCCACTTTGAGGGCGATAAGCAGATGAGCTGCAGAATATTGAGAGCTGTGAAAAACCGTTACGGCTCTACCAATGAAATCGGAGTATTTGAGATGACCGACAAGGGCTTGCTTGAGGTTGAAAATCCCTCGGTTATGCTTTTGTCGGGCAGACCTAAAAATGTTTCGGGAACCTGTGTAACCTGCACAATTGAGGGTTCAAGGCCGATTCTTGCCGAAACTCAGGGACTTGCAACACAGAGCGGATACGGCAATCCACGCAGAATGGCAACAGGCTTTGACTACAACAGGCTTTCGCTCCTGCTTGCAGTGCTTGAAAAGCGGGCAGGCTACTTCTTTTCAAATTGCGACACCTACATAAATATCGTAGGAGGACTTCGCATTGACGAGCCTGCAATTGATTTGTCGATTGCAATGGCACTTGTCAGCAGTCTCAAGGATACTCCGATTGATGAAAAGGCAGTTGTGTTCGGTGAAATAGGACTATCGGGTGAAATAAGGGCTGTTTCGCAGGCGCAAATGAGAATTAACGAAGCAGTCAGACTTGGCTTTAATAAGATAATTATGCCGTATCATAATTTAAAGGGTGTTCACTGTGACGAAGCAGAGCTAATCGGTGTTAAAAATATAAGACAGGCATTCGAGGCAGTCAGCCAATGAGTACCTTTGTAATGTCGGACAAGTACCCTTGCTTTGTAAATGAGCTTCAAAGGCTTGGGCACAGAGTGATTCGCTCCGATACCGTTGAGGTTTTTCCTGCTCCCGAGCAAAAACACGCAGATATGCAGATTTTGTCGATAAATGATAAGATTTTCATTCTGAATGAGTGTAAATCACTTGCAAAAAATTTTCCGTCAGACAATTTGATTTTCTGCAATAAAAAAGCAGGAGAAAAATATCCCGAAAATATTTTGCTGAATTTTCTCTTTTTTGGCAATACTATTTACGGAAAGCTTTCGGCGATTGACAGCAGACTTCTTGATTACTGTCGGAATAATAAAATCAGAACGGTTAATGTAAATCAGGGCTATGCCCGTTGTTCAACGCTGGTTGTCGCAGAAAACGCAGCTGTTACGGCAGACCTGTCTATAGCAAGCTCATTGAGTGAAAACGGGGCAGAGGTGCTTTTGATTTCACAGGGCAATATAGAGCTTGACGGTTACGACTACGGCTTTATCGGCGGTGCAGGCGGCAGAATTCATGATAACACAGTAGTATTTTTCGGTAATATAGAAAAACACCCTGATTATATTTCGATTAAAGAATTCTGTGTAAAGCATAGCGTAGCAATTAAATGTTTATGCAAAAATATGCCGCTTACAGACATAGGCGGCATAGTGAAAGTATAGGGGATAAGTAAATTTTAAATATAATATATTATTATGCAAAAAGACAAGTGCCTCGAAACGCAGTACGCAATCTGCTTTTCGAGGCACTCGTTTGGTGCCGGTGGTGGGACTCTAACCCACACGCCATTGCTGACAACAGATT
>CALZCU010000134.1 GCA_945632055.1 uncultured Ruminococcus sp.
TGAAGCAGGCAACACTCTTTCATACAAACTTCCAAACTGGTTACTGCCGATAGGGTTCACCGACAAGAAGCCTTCTTGCTGCCTTAGCGTTAATCTGTCCACTTCAATCTTGGAACGAGTCAGCTCCATTGCAATATCAGTCTGCAACTCCTTTAATTTCTGCTTGCTTTTCGCCTTTAGTTCGACAAATACTGAACAATGCAATAATGGTTCTTTGTTTTTTCGTAAGTTCGCCATAAGTGTGACAACATCCTGCAAGTTGCCCTGTGCTTCGATGGTTTCGTTTACATCGTTACCGCTTGATTTGAGTTTGTTTTTGCGTGTGGCATTCTGTATAATTTTACGCTGTTCCATGCTCTCCACAAGTCTGTGGTAGATGCGGAGCGTTACTCCGTTTCTGTCTGCAAGCTGTGAGAGTATTGCCTGTTCTTCAGTTGACGGCGGATATTCTCTGACTGCCCATACACTGCGGTATGAGTCGCCGACAATGTAATAATCGGTGAAAAATTTTACCGTTGACGGCAGAATCATATCAAAGAAATCTTTGGTGTATATTTCTTCTGCCTGCTCGGGTGTGAGCACCTTTGGTTTTCTATTGAATAGTCCCATAATTTTTACCCCCTTTAATTTCGGACTGCCAACACAAGTATGCGGTCATCCTGATTGTATCCGTAACAGGTTGAAAGCGTTAAAATCTGCTGACCGTAAACAGGTGTGATACCGGTGTTGTATATGGATTTCTCTTTTGCATACGATATTTTCTTTTCATATGATTTTTCCGTTCCCACTGATATGAATCTGTACCAATCATCATTGGATTTTACTTTCATAACAGAAAAGACGGAGTAAGCAAATGCCCCGTCTTCAGTTTCAAGCACAACTGTCGGATGCTCTGTAAAATAAGAATAATCAGTATAGTTGCAGAGGTCTGCAAACATTGTGCCATTGTTCATATGGTGTCCGTATATGATTAAATTTGTACTGTCGGCTGAACACCTTGCGTCAAGAAACGGTGTACCGCTATAGCTATACTCTCCGTAAAAGTTTTTGTTCAGATACTTCTGCGGATTGCTTGGTGTGTGCATAACAGGATAGTTTATGTTTGTTCCTGCTATACTTATCCAGCCGAAGCATTCGGAATTCATTGAAATAAGTTCTGATATTGAATGAGGTTCGTAGTATGTTGTGTAATATACAGGCTGTTCAGCCTGAACTTCATTATCGGAATCACTGACTTTTAACAGATTTGGCTTCCTTATCGTTTCTGTTTCAGTATCTGTATTCGTTGTTTCCTCTGTAACGATTTCTGCAAGCTGTCTGAATTCTTCCTTTTCCTTGTTTTCGGTGTACATCCGTGAAAATATTGAAATCAGACAGGCAATTATGATTACAGAAAATATACCTATCACAATTCCCGTTTGGATTTTCCCTTTATGTTTCTTCATAGGTCTGCTCCTTTTCAAAATACTGCTCGCCGTCATAATCGGGCATTAAATCGCCGTTCATACTCGCTTCAAAGTAGATTGCAAGAAAACGCTTGATGTCTGCTTTTTTCATTCGGGTTACTTCAAAACCCTGATCGGATATAATCTTCTCAACTCTGTTTGCTTTCTGCAAAACATTCTCTGATTTTGATGATTTGCACCTTGCTATGAACAGAAACTGCCTTGCAGTTGAGGTTTCGGTCTGAATGCTGTCGAGAAAATCCAAATCCTTGTTAAGAATCCTTCTGACCTTTTCAGTCTGTTCAGCTTCAATCCTGCTCTTGATATAGCTTTTGTTTGTATCGAAACACTCGCAGGAATCGGTACAGGTAATCTCAATATCCGGCACAGCAGAAAGCACCATCATCAGGTGGCGCACCTTGATTTCAATATTCGTGTGAGAAAGTACGGAAATATTTGTCGGCTGAACCATATAGAAAATCAGTTCTTCCTTGCCGACCTTCAAGCCGTTTTTCGTAAAGGTTTTTATACCGAGCAAGTCCTGTACTGATTTGCCTTTTTGCTTTGTTTTCTTTTGCTTGTTTTTCATTTATTTGCCCCTTTCTGCCCAAAAATAAGTCTGTTGAGTTGATATAAAATACTTCACAGCATAGCGGATAAAGTCCAGAATGGTTGTATCTTCAAGTCGTATTGACAAAAAGCCGAAGCAGAGTGTTACTGCAAGCGGTACTATTATCCTCGTCTGTGCAAGTATAAGGATTGATAATAAAAGCGCTATGCTCATTATTGCAAAATCCCGCAAGCTCCACAACCACAGGTTGGCGGTAGCTTTGAGATTCTGTGGATATAGATAAGTTGTCATAATCTTTAAACTCCTTTCATTCATTTAGCCGCCCTCGCAACACTTCTCGTCAGATTAACGGCAGTTGTAGTTGCGTGAACAATGCTCGTCATATTTACCTTAACTGATGAATCCAGTCCGAACTGCTGTGCAATTCTCGGAACTTCGTTTGATGCAAGCATTATTCCAAGTCCCAAAAGCATATTGCCGGGGAAGGTCAGCAACCCGAGAAACAGCAGAGTTGTCTGCATAAATGCCGTCAGGCATAGAGCCGCTATCTGTTTCATCCACTGATTGAAGCCGTCCTGATAACCTCTCGGAACGCTGAACAAATACAACGCACCTACAGCCATTTGTATGAGCAGAATTCCGCCTCTTTTGATGTTGGCAAAAAATATCTTTATTACGCAGTAAGCAAAGGCTATCAGGCATAACAGATTCAGCAAGCCGAATGTTGTCTGGTTTGCGACTGCAAAACTGCCCTCTAAAACACTTGTGCTTTGTCCTGCTAAATCAATACTTTGCTGTCCCGCCATTATGGATGACAAATCCTTTGAAAATGTGTTTTGCAGGCTGATACAGAATTTGTACAGCTCCACAGGTACAACGCCGAACAGCGAACAGGCAAAGAAACCTTTTAAGACATTAATTGCAGTTGTTTTGATATTCGCTCTGCCGTTCTGATATTCAATAGCCACATCAAACACGGCAACGACCGTTCCTGCGACGAACAATGCCCAGCCAAAAAGCGTAAACAGATTTATTGTCGCCTGCACCCATTCAAGGTCGAACACATCTGCACCCATATTTCCCATCATCGTGAAGAAGTCGGCAACAGCGTTGTAAATCGTTTCATAGAACCACTGTAACATTGTGTTCCATATTGCGTTTGAGATTTGTTCACCGAGGTAATCAAACACACTGCCTATGGCACTTCCGATTCCACCGATGAAATCTCCTATCCAATCAAAAATATAAATCACCTCGCAAAAGGCTGTTATGACTCAACACAACAGCCTTGTTTTTATTGTCTAAATTCGATATTAGAGTACCGTCCAGATGTATAGCGGTGCTGTAAGAGAAAACACAAGACAGCCGAAAAGTATTGCCGGCGCGGTGAACTCAAACTGTCCATGCTTTCGGTAGTCCATATACGCCGTTGCAAGTTTAACAAAGAAAAGTATAGCAAGAATCATATCAACAGCAGGAAAGACAACATTATTTACAACATTTTTAATCTGTGTTTGTGCAGAGTTCCATGTGCTTTCGATTGCTGATGATACATCGCCTGCGGCAAAGACTGTTACTGCCGATATTCCGAGCATTAACAGTACAACGGCAACACCAATAAACAATTTCAATATTTTAATTTTGTTTGACTTTATCATTTTTTACCTCCGATTTTCTTAAATCATTCTCCGATATATATCTGACTTTGATGTTCAGCTTTTCGGCAAAGCGAATCTCTGTTTTCATACCCTCGGTTATTTCATCACCGAAAACCCAGACCGCATCACACACCCAAAGCATTGAAAGTCCGGCAAGCATTCCGAGGTTTCTTTCTTCTTCATCGTCATCATTCAAAATCAAGGCGTAAAAATGCGGTATGAACGGAGCCATACCGCATTCTAACGCATATCGGGCATATCGTTTTGCATTTTCAATATTTGCAGATACATTTCCGCCCAAAGGCGAACAGATATACGCCCTGTGCATTATTCATCGTCCTCATCTTTCTTCTTGAATTTAATGATGAGAAATGCAATTAAACTGCCGACAGCAACAGAACCTAAGCCGATATAAAAACCGAGATTTGAATTGTCGCCTGTCTGCGGCTTTTCAGGTTCGGGCTGTGGATAAATTATTACTGTCTGATCCTCATCTTCAATGTCAGCGTGTACGGCAATTTCCGTTTCATCTCGGTAGAGAGTTTCAAACACAACAATTTCTGTATCTTTGGTAATTACAGAGCCGTCAAAAGTGAATGATACTGTTACTTCACCGTCTGCTGTTTCGGGTGTAAATGTAACCTCAGAAGTAACTTCCTTTCCGTCAACAAGGAATGCTTTTCCGGTTGACTTGTCCATAAGCGCACCGCTGAT
>CALZCU010000135.1 GCA_945632055.1 uncultured Ruminococcus sp.
ACAGAAGCAATGGTTATTTACGGATGCTTACGCATCCTACACCTCATCAGTCACCATTAGGTGACAGCTTCCCCTCAGAGGGGAAGCCTGGAAAGCTGCTGCAAATCTTAAGAATTGCTTAAGTTTACGACATTGCTTCGTAAGGTCAACTTCATTAAAATATATACTCAACCACAGCAAACGAACGCTTCCAACCAACGAGGTGATAAAATGAGCAGTCACAGAATCGAAAGAACAACCGAAGATATAAAGCGTGAGCTTACGGCGATTTTCCGTGAGCTTAAAGACCCCAGAGTTACTCAGGCTTTTCTCTCAATCGTGCGTGTTGAGGTTACAAACGACCTCTCCTACTGCACCGTTCAGATAAGCGCAATCGAGGGGCTCGACAGGGCAAAGGAGGCTGTCAAGGGACTGAAATCGGCTTCGGGCTTTATCCGCCGTGAGCTTGGACACAGGCTTAAGCTCCGCCATGTTCCCGAGCTGATTTTTAACGCTACCGACAGCATAGAATACAGCGCACACATCAGCCGTATTTTGAATGACCTTGATGTTGCGCAGGGCGAGGAAGAAAATGATGAATCTGTATGAGATAGCAAGGTATCTTGAGGCTCACGACAACTACGAGATTTTAACCCACGCTTACCCCGACGGCGACACGCTCGGAAGCGGCTTTGCGCTCTGCCTTGCTCTTCAGCAGACAGGCAAAAAAGCAAGGGTTATCACAACAGGTGTTCCGTCAAAGTTTGTCTATCTCAAGGACGGAGTGAGCGAGCAGAGCTTTGATGCACAAACGATTATCAGCACCGATGTTGCCGCCGACAGCCTTTTAGGCTCGAATACCGAGAAGTATGTCGGCAGAATCGACATCTGCATTGACCACCACGGCTCAAATTCGCTTACGGCAAAGCACAAATTTGTCGACAAATATGCGGCGGCAAACTGCGAAATAATCTACAAGCTTTTGCAGAGAATGGGTGTGAAAATCACAAAGGAGATTGCAAACTGCCTTTATACGGGAATTTCAACCGACACAGGCTGTTTCAGATACACCAACACTACTGCCGAAACTATGCGTGTTGCGGCAAGCCTTATGGACTTCGGCTGTGACACAGCCTACATAAACAAGGCTATGTTTGAAACCAAGTCCAGGGAGAAAATTCAGCTTGAACACGCTGTTTACGACACAATCAGCTATTGCGCAGGCGGCAGATGCGCAGTAATCTACACTACGCTCGATATGGTAAAAAGGCTCGGCATAGGCGATGACGAGATGGAGGGGCTTGCCTCTATTCCCCGTCAGATTGAGGGCGTTCTCATCGGAATTACTATGCGTGAAAAGGAGGACGGATTTTTCAAGATTTCCGTCCGCACCAACGGCGATATAAATGCCTCCGACTTTTGTGCGCAGTTTGGCGGAGGAGGACACCCTGCGGCGGCAGGCTGTACAATTGAGGGTGACCTCGACAGCGTAAAGGCAAGGCTTGTCGAAGCGGCGGAGAGGTTTTTATGAACGGTGTGCTGTTGATTGACAAGCCGCAGGAATTTACCTCGTTTGATGTTGTCGCAGTCGTAAGAAGAATTACGGGGCAGAAGAAAATCGGTCATACGGGAACGCTCGACCCCAACGCAACAGGAGTGCTTGTTGTGCTTCTGGGAACGGCGACAAAGGCACAGGACTTGATTCTGAACCACGACAAATCGTATATTGCCGATTTCAGACTCGGAATGACCACTGATACACTCGACATCTGGGGCAGTGTTACATCAGAGAATCATTCGGAAGTTTACCGAGAAGATATTATGAGAATTATTCCTGATTTTATGGGAGAGATTGAACAGCTCCCACCTATGTTCTCAGCCGTTCAGAAAAACGGTCAGCGGCTCTATGACCTTGCAAGGCAGGGCGTTGAGGTTGAGAGGGAAAAGCGCAGGGTGACGGTTTACTCGCTTGAATTGCTTGATTTTGACGAAAAGGAGCAGTGCGGCAGGCTTGCAATTTCCTGCTCAAAGGGCACATATGTGCGCACGATTATTGACGATATAGGCGCAAGGCTCGGTTGCGGTGCAGTTATGACAGGACTCAGGAGAACCTCTGCCTGCGGCTTTGAGCTGAACGACTGCATTACGCTCGACAACGCAAAACAGCTTGCAACGGACGGCTTGCTCGAAGCTCGGCTTCTGAGCGTGGAAAGCCTTTTTGAAGGTCTGCGCTTTGTAAGAATTTCTCAGGCGCAGGCAAAACGCTTTTCAAACGGCGGTGCGCTCGACCTTGCAAGAACCGCCCTTAGCAGGCTCGGCTGTGAAAACGGAGAGCTTTTCAGAGTTAAGGACTGCGAAGGCAGCTTTCTCGGGCTTGGAATTGCAGACAAGGACAGCGGTCTGCTGAAAATCCACAAGCTGTTTCGGTAGTCCCTGTTGAAAAATATACATTGTTTACTGCATAAATATACGGACGACATTCTGCGGAGTGCCGTCCGTTTTGATTTTTACAGAAATTTCATTGATTTTTCAGAAACGGCAATATAATACAAATGTCTCTTTATTGAAAGTGTATAAAAATTGTAAACCCGTGGTAAAATTTTAGTAAAACACTTGACAGGTTATACAAATAAAAAAACAAAATTGTCAAATTATACAGCTTTAGAAAGAAAAATAGGGAATAAAATAACATATTAACGGAATTTAAAATAAAAATATTGCTAAAATTAAGCTTTTCAAAGATACTGTTAAATGTTACCAAAAATAAATTATTTCTTTGTGCAATTTACCTATACAAAAAAGCAAATAAATATTATATAATAATTCTCGTTAATAATAGAGTGTTGAAATGTCACGGCATTTCAATAATAAGGAGAGAAATTAATGGCGGCAATTTATACGGCGCACATTCGTTTCGGAAAGGAGAACAACGGAAGATGAAAAGTACCCTCAGAAAAACCGCAAGGTTTGTGAAAAAGAGCTTTTCCGTACTGCTTGCTTTTTCTATAATGATTTCCGTTTGCATCATCAGCGGATTTTCGGTAAGCGCAGGCTCAAACGGTACGATTGATGTCTACTATGAAAAGCCGTCCTCGTGGACAACGGTGTCGGCATATGCGTGGACGGAATCTCCTCTGACAAAATATCTCGGTGACTGGCCGGGTACTGCGATGACGCAGGTCAGCGGAAACATCTATAAGATATCCGTTTCAACCGATGCCGAAAAGATTATTTTCAACGACGGTAATCAGCAGACAGGCAACATAACGCTTCCCGGTGTTGACGGAAAGCTTTACAAAAACGGTAATTGGACTGACTACTCAAGCACCTCGGACACGAACGGATATGAGTACAATGCCAAAACAGGCGATACCTTTGGCTCGGTTGCATACACAGCCTCCTGCTCGCTTTACGATTACCTCGGCGACAACGAGCTTACCACAGGTGAGTGGGGCAATGTTGAGGTGGCAGGCAACAGCGCAACCTGGTACCCGTTTAAAAAGTACAATTCCTTTTTAAGCGATTACTACAGCTCAAACAATGTCAAAAAGCCGCTCTACTTCGGCAATCTCAACACAGGTGCCAATGGTGAAACAGACAGACATAATGAATATAACACAAACACCGGCTCATTATACAGATATGATGCCGCACCGAACAACTCAAAGGCTGTATGGTACGACTGTGAAACGGATGTTAATGTAAACGATACAGGCAAGCTCGCTTCCTGTGAAAATCCGAGTAGCTGGTCTTATTCTTATCAGGGTGTTGTTTCAAACAACCTCGGCTCAGACGGAAGTCTGCAAATGATGAACGGTGATAACTCAGGCACTGTTGCGGCTCCGTTCTTCAGCGACAGCTTTTTGAATCAGCAGTATTCGGGTACAAGCACCAAGCTCGGCAGAAAGGTAAACACTGTTCTTCCGTTTACATACAACAGCAGTACCAAAAAGTACAGCTATCAGGCAAGTACAACAGGCACGCACGCAAATTCGGTTAACGGAATTTATCTTTCCAACTCAAACAGCGACACAAGTACAAACAACCTCAGAGGTGTTTCGGCTGATTCACTCACCATGAACTACGGCGGCAACGACAACGACAAGGCTATTCATGACGGTAAGAAGTGGTTCAATTCAGGCGACAGCGGCTATGGCTTCTTCCCGTTCAATAATAATACAATAAGTCACACAAACGGAGATGTCAGAAACGACCTCAACTACGGCTTCGGTATGGCTCTGTCGGTTGACTTTACAGTACCGTCAAACGGCTGTGTCGAGGGTACTTCATATCCTGTTGAATTTACCTTCACCGGTGACGATGATGTGTGGATTTTCATTGACGGAAAGCTCGTTGTTGACCTCGGCGGCGACCACAAGGACGCTTCCTGTACGCTTAACTTCAAG
>CALZCU010000136.1 GCA_945632055.1 uncultured Ruminococcus sp.
GCTAAGAACGGCCAGGAAATTTACAGCCTGTCAGAGCTTACGGCAGGCGACTATGTCGTTCACAGCGTTCACGGAATCGGCATTTTCGGCGGAATCCGTAAAATTGACACGCACGGAATAACAAAGGATTACATAAAAATCGACTACGCAAAGGGCGATGTTCTCTATGTGCCTGTCACTCAGCTTGATATGGTGGCGAAGTACATAGGCCCCCGTGAAAATTCAAGCGTAAAGCTGAGCCGTTTAGGCTCACAGGACTGGCAGAAAGCCAAGGCGAGGGTTAAAACCTCGGTCAAGGACATCGCAAAGGAGCTTATCGCACTTTATTCCGCAAGAATGAAGGCAAAGGGCTTTGCATTTTCGGGCGACAACGAATGGCAGAGGGACTTTGAAGCGAGCTTTGAATATGAGGAAACACCCGACCAGCTCCGCTGCTGCAACGAAATAAAGCACGATATGGAGCGCACCGCACCGATGGACAGACTGCTGTGCGGCGATGTCGGCTTCGGCAAAACAGAGGTTGCGCTCCGTGCGGCATTCAAATGCGTTGCCGACTCAAAGCAATGCGCCCTCCTCTGCCCCACAACGATTCTTGCGTGGCAGCACTACCAGACTGTTACAAAGCGTTTCGAGGGATATCCAATCAGGGTTGAGCTGCTCTCACGATTCCGCACAGCAAAGCAGCAAAAGGAAATACTGCAAAAGCTAAAGCGAGGCGAAATTGATATGATTGTCGGCACACACCGTCTTGTGCAGAAGGATGTTGAATTTCGTGACCTCGGTCTTGCAATAATTGACGAGGAACAGCGATTCGGCGTTGCTCAAAAGGAAAGATTCAAGGAGCTTTGCAAAAATGTAGATGTGCTTACGCTCTCGGCTACACCGATTCCGAGAACGCTCAATATGGCGATGAGCGGACTGAGGGATATGAGCGTAATCGAGGAGGCTCCGCAAAACCGACAGCCTGTGCAGACCTATGTGCTTGAGCACGACGACGCAGTAATTAACGAGGCTATAAGACGGGAGCTTCGCCGAGGCGGTCAGGTTTTCTATCTGCACAACAATGTTGAAACCATAGAATCAAAGGCAAGCAAAATTCTCGAAGCCGTCCCCGAAGCAAAGATAGCTATAGGTCACGGCAAGATGAAGGAAAACGAGCTGAGCGAGGTATGGCGCAAAATGCTTGAGCAGGAGGTCGATGTGCTTGTCTGCACAACGATTATCGAAACGGGAGTTGACCTGCCCAACGCAAACACTCTTATCATTGAAAACGCCGACTGTATGGGACTTTCACAGCTTCATCAGCTCAGAGGAAGAGTCGGCAGAAGCTCACGCAGAGCCTATGCGTACTTCACATTCAGAAGAAGCAAGGTTCTGACCGAGATTCAGCAGAAGAGGCTTGCCGCCATAAGAGAATTTACCGAATTCGGAAGCGGCTTTAAAATTGCAATGCGTGATCTTGAACTCAGAGGTGCAGGCAACATTATGGGCGCACAGCAGCACGGACATATGGAGTCGGTCGGCTATGATATGTACCTCAAGCTGCTCGGTGAAGCAGTCAGCGAGGAGCGTGGCGAAGCTCCTGCTCAGAAGGATCTCGACTGCCTTATTGACATTTCCGTTGACGCACACATTCCCGAAAGCTATGTTGAAAGCCTTACTCTGCGCCTTGATGTTTACCGCAGGATTGCAGACATACGCACTCCCGAGGACAGCAACGATGTCAAAGAGGAGCTTCGTGACCGCTTCGGCGAGATTCCGCAGTCGGTACAGGGACTCATTGACATTGCACTTGTCAGAAACAAGGCTTACTCTATGGGAATCTACGAAATCCGACAGAATGACAGCTCGCTCCTGCTTTTCGTTAATGAAATCAAATCTCCGCAGGTTGCCGATTTGCTGATTGCACTCAACGGAAAAGCTATGCTCTGTGCAGGAACAAAGCCTTATCTTTCGGTAAAATGCAGTGACGGAGTATCATCGCTTGATATGCTCAAAAAATTCTTCGGAATATGAGCGTTGCAGGCTTCCTGCTAAATTCGTGATTTTTTTCGATAAAATTTCATTAAATTATAGACAGTGACAATTTTTTTGTGTATAATGATAAGGTACGCATACTGTGAAAGTGTTTCTCGTATGTCATTTTAAAAAAGGACGGTATAAAAATATGAAACCAAATGTAAAAATCGGTTCATTCGTTTTGGCAATACTTATGATGTTTTCAGTTGTATTTGCTTCGGGATGTACTCCGATTTCATTCAGCAAGGAATGGTCTTTCAGATCAGGCGACAATGAGCTTGCAATCGGCGTTTACATCTATTCGCTCGACACAGCATATCAGCAGGCAAAAACCTATGCAGAAAAGCTCGACGACTACGATGCAGCAAAGGACAGCTGGCTCGATATGGAGATTACCGATGACGACGGTAACAAAGAGGTTGCAAGAGAGTGGATTAAGGAGCAGGCAAAGCTTCAGTGCTTAAAATATCTTGCAGTTGACGAGCAGATGAAGAAGGAAAACGCAGTTGCTTCCAAGGATACCCTTGACAAAGCGGCAAAGCAGGCTGAATCAAACTGGAATGTCGGACCTTATCCCGAATACGGCATTATGCCTATGAAGAAGGATCTTGAGCCATTGGGAGTTTCACTTGAGAGCTTCAGCTACAGCACAAATATATTTGAAGTAAAGTGTCAGACGCTTTTTGACAAGATTTACGGCAAGGACGGTTCAAAAGAAGTTACAGAAAAAGAGCTTACAGAATATTTCAACGAAAGCTACGCTGACTACAGCTACTTTACAGTAAATCTCTATACATCAACAACAGACGAAGCAGGTCAGTCAAAAAATGTTGCAATGTCCGAAAAGGAAGCTAAAAAGGTAACAGACGAGATTGACGGCTATGTTAAGGACATCAACGGCGGAAAATCCTATGATGATGTTTTAGCCGCATATATGAAGGCAAACAACCTTGAAACAACACCTGCAACCGATAGAATTGAGAATGTTGAAGCAAGCTCACTCGGCGATGAGGTTAAGGAAGAGCTTAAAAAGCTCGGCAGCAACAAAGCCGGCACAGTTAAGGTTGGCAGCGGCGACACAGCAGTTTACTACTTTGTCTACAAGAGAAACATCAAGGATGTTGCAGCTGACTATCTTGCAAATGAGGATAATCATTCATCAGTTCTCATATCAATGAAGCGTGATGAATTTAACGACTATATTGAAGAGCTTGCAAAGAACCTCGACTACGAGGAAAACACAGGCGCAACAGGCAAATATGACCCCAAGATGTTCTTCGTTCCCGTTGAGCCAACAACAACCGCTGAGGAAGAAAAGACAACAAGCGCAGAGTAAATCCGAATTGATTTTCGGAGAAAGGAGTTTGTATGAGCAAATATTTAAAGCTGATTACAGCTCTCCTGTTAACAATTTTTTGCTTTTCGGCAGTTACTTTTTCCGCATATGCAGATGAGCAGGGCGAGGGAGAACCGGAACAGCCTGCAACAGCCGCTCCGGTTGAAACCAATCCTGTTGAGCCGACCTATGCTCCCGAACCGGTTGATCCTGTCGTTACAGATCCGCCTGTAGTTACCGACCCGATTGTAACCGATCCGGCAACCGACGCTCCGCAGTACGACCCGACCCAAAGCAACAATTCGAGCAGCTATTATTATTTCAGCGATAACGGCGGAGAAAGCTCGGAATCCTATGTAGGCGGCGGTCAGAGCTATGTTCCACCTGTAAGCACTGCTCCGTCTGCTCCTCTGTATAATTCCGACAGAAAAATTGACGACAAAACCCTTTCCAACAACGACTGGAAAGAAATTGCCGCCAACCTTAAAAAGTCGGGAAATTCAAACAGCGATGACGGCGACGACTTCAATTTTATCAAGAAAAACGACAGCAAGGGCGATAACGGTCATTGGATGCTATACACAGGTATTGCCTGTCTTGTATTGAGTGCGGCAGGAATTGCATATGTTGTTATTTCAGCCGTAAAAAGGCGCAAGGCAGTTCCTGCAAGGCAGTATGCTTCTGCGAACGGTGCAGATTACCGCTCCGGCAACGATTACGACGACGGTTACAGAACTGCAAAGAACGAGCAAAAAAGAATCAATAAAAGCAGTAAATTTGACACTGCGGAAGTGAGGATTCCAAAATCCTCATCGGGAACACGCTACAAAAACGGCGGAAAACGCTATAAGTAATTCAAGCAGTTTCCTATTAAATAAACTTCAATCAAAACAGCCCACACCAATTACGGTGCGGGCTGTCAGACTGTAGAAAAACTCAGATAGTCAGCAAATATAAGATTAATAACAACAATACTTTGCTATTACATCCAAGGCTCCCCTTTGAGGAAATTCCCC
>CALZCU010000137.1 GCA_945632055.1 uncultured Ruminococcus sp.
TCGTGATTATTGATTGTTTTAAACACCATACATGCGATTGTAGCCAGGACAAACACAATCAGCGTTTTTGCAATTCCCGAATAGTACTTCTTGCTCAAGGTCTTTTGACACATCAGGTAGCCTGTTAGAATCATAAACAATGGAACGCATACGGTAAACAGTGTGCGCATAAGTACCATTATGTACATTTCCGTTCCTTGAACAGGCTGACTGTAGAAGCCGTTGTGCAAAAAGAAATGAACCGAAACTACTGTAAATACCGCAACAATCCGGACTATATCCATTGCGGAGTTTCGGCTTTGAAGCTTTTTGATATCCATCGAAAAATACCTCTCCTTATAAATCAATAATTAAATTAATTATAACATATTATGACAGCAAATACAACAAAATTAATTTTTATATTTCAAAAAAGTCAAGTACTTCGACACGCAGTCCGGACATTTTCCTAAAATACTTATAAAACAAAAATATGCACCTGCAAAAACACAGATGCATATATAAAACACATATCAGTTTTCGAGAAATTCTTCGACAATAAATCTTGGTCTGTTCTTTGTTTCCAGATAAATTTTACCGATATATTCGCCGATAATGCCGATTGCAAGAAGCTGAAGTCCTCCGATTGCCCAGATTGAACACAATATACTTGCCCAGCCTGTTTCGGCAACTCCGATAAAGAAGCTGATAAGGCAGTAAATTATCATAATAATGCTTATTGCAAAAACGATACCGCCAAGCCAGGTAATCATTCTTATCGGCTGAATACTCAAAGAGGTAATTCCCTCCCATGCAAGAGCAAGCATTTTTTTCAGCGGATATTTGCTTTCGCCTGCAAGTCGTTCGGATCTTTCGTAGGTTACTATGTCGGATTTGTAACCTATGAGAGGAACCATACCTCTTAAAAAGATGTTTGTTTCCTTGTACTGAGAAAATGCTTCAAGAGCTCTTCTGCTCATAAGTCTGAAATCGGCATGATTAAAAATTACCTTTGCGCCCATTTTATTCAGTATTTTGTAGAAAGCCTCCGCTGTAAAGCGTTTAAAGAAGGTGTCTGTTTCACGCTTTGAACGCACACCGTATACAACATCACAGCCCTCTTCATACTTCTGTACCATCTCGTCAAAGGTATTGATGTCATCCTGTAAGTCAGCGTCAATTGAAATTACAGCGTCAGCCTTGTCCTTGAGAGTCATAAGTCCACACAAAAGAGCATTCTGGTGACCTCTGTTGCGACTGAGCTTAATTCCCTGAAAAACTGAGTTTTCCTTGTGAAGCTCGCTGATTATGCTCCAGGTTTTATCCTTTGAACCGTCATCAATAAATACAATTTTACTGTCAGAAGTGATTTTCCCCTCGGACATCATTCGGTTGTACTTATCAAGAAGCTTGCCGGCTGAATCTCTTAAAACCTCTTCTTCGTTGTAGCAGGGAATAGCAAGGTAAAGCTTTGTCATATTATCCTCCAAAATTAAACAGTACATTCATCATATAATGATTTGTACCGTTACTTTATAATACATATTTCTTTAATTATAAATCCGTGTTAAAATATTGTCAAGAATTTATCAGATTTTGTAACATAATTTTGTAAAATTTAAAAATCCTCTTGTAAAGAAAATCTAATTGTATTATAATAGTAAAAGCAATAACCTAACGGAGGTAATTTTATGTCACAAAAATCAATTGCAGTACTTACAAGCGGCGGTGACGCACCGGGTATGAATGCGGCTGTCAGAGCTGTAGTTCGTGCAGGTATTAATAAAGGCTTAAAGGTTTACGGCGTTTACCGTGGATATAACGGATTGCTTAACGGCGATGTTCAGGAAATGAATTTAAGAAGTGTTTCCGATATTATCGGCAACGGTGGCACAATGCTTTATACAGCAAGAAGTGAGGAATACGCAACTCCCGCCGGAATCAAGAAAGCTGCTGATTTTTGCAGAAGCCTTGGAATTTCGGGTGTAGTAGTAATCGGCGGTGACGGCTCCTTCCGTGGAGCAAGAGCACTTACAAATGCAGGAATCAACTGCATCGGTGTTCCCGGAACAATTGACAACGATATTGCCTGCTCTGAATACACAGTAGGCTTTGATACAGCAATGAATACGGCAATCCAGATGGTTGACCGCATCAGAGATACCGCACAGTCACACGACAGATGCTCAATTGTTGAGGTTATGGGCAGACGCTGTGGTGATATTGCACTTCAGACAGGTATTGCAACAGGCGCAACAGCAATTCTTGTTCCTGAGGTTGAATATAATATTGAGCGCGATGTAATCGCAAGAATAATCAACACCCAGAAAACAGGCAAAAAGCACTTCATTATCGTTGTTGCAGAGGGCGTAGGCGGAGTTGCCGACCTTGCAAAATATGTTGAGCAGCGCCTTGGAATTGAAGCAAGAGCAACTGTTCTCGGTCATGTTCAGAGAGGCGGTTCTCCCACACTTCGTGACAGAGTTGTTGCAAGTGAAATGGGCTATAAGGCTGTTCAGCTCCTTGACCAAAATATAGGCAACCGTGTTGTTGTAATGCAGGGCGGTAAAATTATCGATCTTGATATCAACGAAGCACTTGATATGCCTCGTGTATTTGACAAGGATCTCTACAATGTTGCTATGTCAATTTCAATCTGATATTAAGATACTTATTTTTATTTCAAATTTTGGGGCGGACATAGTTCGCCCTTGATTTTTCTTTATTTGAATGAAAGGAATAGTGTTTATGCTGTCTGATTCAAAGAAGCTTACTGACGGTTTAATAATATATTCGGCACTTATTTCCGACTTTGAAAGACTAGATTTCAAAAATGATGCGCTTGCAGGTGTGCGTGCAAACTACTTTAATTCCTCGTGCCGCCCTCAGAATGATAAAAGCGAAATAACAATTGATGATAAGATTTATAATATATCATATCAGATGCGGCAAAATGAGCCTATATCGTGGAAAATCACACGCAACAACAAGCCGTATCAATCTGTGATTAAATCATCAGGCGGTGTTTACTGCGTTATTTTCTATTGCGAAAACGGAATTGTTTACAAGAGAATGTATTTTGACGAAGCTCACAGCTGGATTCGCACAGAGTATTACAGCCGAAATTACGAGGGTGTAATGATTGGTATGCTCTCTCCGAAAAACATCTGCGGTGTTGAAGCACTAAGCCTTGACCGTATAGATTCCGATGGAAATCGTATTTCAGCCGTATTATATCCCTCTGCATCAATGCCAAAGAAGAAATGCACAGGACTTGTTTACTCAAATGTCGGTATGCTATGGTATGATGAAGCCTATAAGCCCGAGAATATGCCTGTTCAGAAAATTGATGACAGCAATAAATCAAAAGGCGGATTTGTATTTGCTTCAGATAACACGGATATTGATTTTCTTAATTTATCTGAGGCGGAGTATCTTGAATCAAATCCTGTTGACGAAAGCAATGCTCAGGAGAATAATTCAGAGCAGGCAAAGCAGGCAGATAAAACCGGCTATTCGGCATATGATAAGATTGCGAATATTCTTGCAGAAGCGCATAAAACAAACAAGGATTTGTTCGGCGAAATAATTAACCAGACCGCTGACAGCAATTTTAACGATACTGAAAATACAGAAGAGACTGAATCTGACAATACCGTTAAAAATACGGAAGAATCTGTTTCCAATGACAGTGTTCAGACTGACGCTGCCGACAACAGCGACCAGATAATCAATGAAGAAACAATAATCACTCAATCAGATTCAGTCGATGAAGAAACAGATGAGTCTTGCGGAGAATACGACTGCGAACAAAACCCAAACTGCAATGTTATTATTCAGACAAAGTCAGGCAAATACTCATATTACGGAAGCTTGGACGAAAATAACAACAGAACAGGAAAGGGCAGAACCGTTACACCCGATGGAGTAACCTCTTATGACGGAGAATACCTGAATGACAAGAGAAACGGTTTCGGTGTTTGCTATTATAAGGAAGGCAAAATTAATTATGTCGGCAACTGGTCAGACGGCAGAAGAAACGGAAGCGGAGTGGGATACAGACTCAGCGACGGCACTATGCACGCCGGAAAATGGCTGAACAACTCACCCGACGGATACGGCGCAAGATTTGATGCCGACGGCAATTTTATTGATATTTGTATGTACAGCAACGGACAGCGAAACGGAAAAAGCATAAGCTTTGATGAAAACGGAAGAATACATATTAAAATGTGGGCTGACGGAGAGCTTGTTTCAGAAACCGTTGTTGATGCTGAGGACTAAAATATGGATGAATTTAATGAAAAATTACAGGAAATAATGCCGAATGTTCTGATGCTTGTTTCTCTCATTGTCATCGGTATGGTAGCTATCAGAGTTTTTATACGACTG
>CALZCU010000138.1 GCA_945632055.1 uncultured Ruminococcus sp.
TGGTGACGAGGTCATAATTCCCGAACCGTCATTCGTATGCTATGAACCCCTTGCAGTAATGGCAGGAGGAATTCCTGTTATTATCAATACAAAAGATGAAGATAATTTCCGACTGAGAGCAGAGGATCTCGAAGCAGCCATAACAGAAAAATCAAAGCTGCTTGTGTTGCCGTTCCCGAACAATCCCACAGGAGCGATAATGGAGAAAGAGGACCTTGAAAAAATCGCAGAGGTTGTAATCAAACACGATTTGCTTGTGATTTCAGATGAAATCTATTCGGAGCTTACATACGGCGGAAAAAATCATATTTCAATTGCGTCGCTCGATAATATGTATGAGAGAACGGTTGTAATTAACGGCTTTTCAAAGTCCTATGCAATGACAGGCTGGCGGCTTGGATATGCCTTAGGTCCTGTTCCTGTTATCGACCAGATGACCAAGCTTCACCAGTACGGAATAATGTCTGCGCCGACAACTGCGCAGTATGCCGCAATTGAAGCGCTCAGAAACGGCGACCGTGATGTTTGCAGAATGCGTGATGAATACGATATGAGAAGAAGGCTTGTTGTTGACGGCTTCAACGATATGGGACTTTCCTGCTTTGAGCCTCTGGGTGCATTCTATGTGTTCCCCTGCATAAAAAGCACAGGACTTTCATCGGAGGAATTTTGCACCCGACTTATTATGGACAAGCATGTTGCAGTAGTTCCGGGCAATGCTTTCGGAAAATGCGGCGAGGGCTTTGTCAGAGTATCATACTCATATTCGCTCAAGCATCTTAAAATTGCGCTTGAACGCATCAGAGAGTTTTTAGAGGAATTATAAAATGGAAATTAAAATTCTTGCTCCTGCAAAAATTAACCTTTCGCTCGATGTACTCGGAAAAAGACCTGACGGCTACCACGAAATTGCAACGGTTATGCAGACGGTTGATTTGTATGATACAATTACTCTGTCCGACAATGACAGCGGCTCTGTGACCGTATCGTGCAATTATGACGGAGTACCCTGTGATGACAGCAATATCTGTGCAAAGGCGGCTTATCGTTTCTTTGATTATTGCAGAATGGAAGTCAAGGGCGTACATATTGATATTGATAAAAAAATCCCGACGCAGGCAGGCTTGGCAGGCGGAAGCAGTGACGGTGCGGCTGTAGTCCTCGGACTGAACAGGTTGTTTAGCGCAGGCTTAAAGCCTGCTGAAATGCACGAAATCTGCGAAAGAGTAGGCGCAGATGTTCCTTTCTGCCTTGCAGGGGGAACAAAGCTTGCAACGGGAATAGGCACAAAGCTTAAAAAACTGCCCGGCTTTGACTGTTCGGATATTGTTATCTGCAAGCCTGAAACTGTCAGCGTTTCAACAGCCGAAGCCTACACAAAGGTGGACGCACTCAACCCACATCCATCATACACAGATGAAATGGTAAAGGCTCTTTACAGCAGAGATATGTTTTTGATTTCAACAACAATTTTCAACGACTTTGAGCTTGCTCTTGCAATTCCTGAGGTCACCGAAATTAAGAAAACAATGCTTGACTGCAAGGCAAGGGGAGCAGGAATGAGCGGCTCAGGCTCTGCTGTGTTTGCAATTTTCACCTCGTCACGCAAGGCAAAA
Organism: uncultured Ruminococcus sp.; assembly: GCA_945632055.1. Taxonomy (GTDB): domain Bacteria; phylum Bacillota; class Clostridia; order Oscillospirales; family Acutalibacteraceae; genus Ruminococcoides. The sequence continues at coordinate 1,617 of CALZCU010000138.1, forward strand.
AAATGCTATGAAGCTCTTAAGGAAAGCTACAAGGAGGTTTTCCTCTGCAAGCCTGTCAAGGACGGCTGTAAGGTGATTTAAAAAAATTGGAATAAATTTACATTAACCTGTCCATACTCATAAAAAAGAGAGGACAGGTTATTTTTATGAAAATGATGTTTAAGTCAGTTTGCATAGCTTTTGTGCTTGCAGTAATCTATTCAATGATTCCGTTTCAGACGGAGTGCAAGGAGATTTCCGATGAAGTTTTCAGACTTCACATTCTTGCAAATTCAGACTCGGAATACGACCAGAGCGTTAAGCTTAAGGTGAGGGACAGAGTACTTTCCTACACTGAATCGCTTTTCAAAAATGCCAAGACAAAGCAGGAAGCCGAGAGCGTTGTATCAGACAATCTTCAGGCAATCTGCAATGAAGCGTTAAAGGAAGTGCGTGAAAACAACTGCTCCTATCCCGTAAGTGCCGAAATCACAAAGATGTATTTCACAACAAGGCATTACGAGGGCTACACTCTTCCGTCTGGAATGTATGACGCACTGAGAATTAAAATCGGCAGCGGAGAGGGGCATAATTGGTGGTGCGTGATGTTTCCGTCAATCTGCATTTCAACGGAGGAAAAGCAGGACGAAGCGGCTAAAGAGGTGCTAAACGACAGTCAGTACGACATTGTTAAAAATGAAAAGTTTGAATATAAATTTAAGATAGTAGAAATATTTGAAAAAATTTGCTCTTGTTTCGGCTAAGTCCTTTTAATGACACATCAAATGTGATATATTTTAGGTAGGCTTCAACAAATTCGCACAAATTTTCAGATTTTCGGAGGTGCAGAATGTTACGGTTTATTTTAGGAAAAAGCGGAACAGGAAAAACTACCTGCATATATAACAGAATAAAAGAGCTTGTAAATGGCGGCAACGACAAAATAATAATGCTTGTGCCTGATATGAGCACTTTTGAAACCGAGAAGGAGTTACTTGAACTTTTAGGAGCAAAGAACTCAAAGAGCGTAAAGGTTTTCGGCTTTGCAAGGCTGTGCAGATATGTTTTTGAGCAGATTTCGGGTGTGCCGAAAAATGTAATTGACAGCGGAACAAGAGCTGTAATAATGAATATCACAATTGAACAGCTCACCGAAAAGCTAAAGCTGTTAAAAACGAAGAACATAAAAAGCATATCCGATATTATGCTTCAGACCTTGTCGGACTGCAAGAAAAGCGGAGTAACTACCGATATGCTGTATAAGGCTTCGGAGAATATTGAGGACGACTCGCTGAGCAGAAAGCTCTATGAAACTGCGCTTGCCCTCGACACCTTTGACGCAATAGTATCTCAAAGCTACATTGACCCGATTGACGACCTCACAAGACTTTTTAATATTCTTTCAGAGAATAATATCTTCGATGATTACACCTTTTTCATTGACTCCTTCAGCGGATTTTCTGCACAACAGCTTAAGGTTTTAAGGCTGATAATGTCGCAGAGCAGAGAAACCTGCGTTGCGCTCACGCTTGACCCCGAAAGCGACGGCAGGGAGGAGGTTTTTGCAACATCTCACGCAACCTATAAGGCACTCAAAAGCCTTGCAAAAAGGGATTCAATCGAAATAAAATCACCAGTAAAGCTCACCGAAAGCAAGAAGTTTGTCAGCAGTGAGCTTGTTGCGCTTGAAAAATCAATTTTCAGAATTGATGCCGAGCCTGAAAATAAAAATCCCGAAGATATAATTCTGTACTCCGCCTCTGACAGATACGAGGAGTGCGAGTTTGTAGCAAGACAAATCAAAAAAATGATAATAAAAGAAAACCGCTCATATTCGGATTTTTCCGTTATCTGTCACGATACAGAGCCTTACAAGGGAATAATCAATACTGTGTTTGAAAAATATGAAATTCCTTATTTTATGGACTCCGTAAGTGATATCGAGGTTAAGCCTGTTGTCAGATTCATTAACTCAATATTCAGAATAATACTTGACAATTTTGAAAGAGAAGATGTCGTTTCACTTCTTAAAACAGGCCTGACCGAAAATTGCGAGCAGGATATCAGTGAATTTGAAAATTACATATTCGTCTGGAACATCAACAATAATGGCTTTAAATCTGAATTTAAGCAGAATCCGAAAGGCTTTTCTTCAAATCTTGACAGAAAAGCTGCCGAAAGGCTTGCGGCGGCTGAGAGAGTCAGAAAATCCGTTGTCGAGCCGCTTTCAGCGTTTAAAGAGAGCATAAAGGACAAAACAGGCATAGAGATAACCGGGCTGCTTTATAATCTGCTCACAAAAATGAAGGTGCAGGAAGCAGTCGGCAAGCTGTACGATTCCTTTGAGAAAGCAGGAGAAAAGCCGTTAGGTGCTGAGCAAATCAGAGTTTGGAACTACATAATGGATTCCTTTGACAAGACTGTAGCTGTCATAGGCGACACCGTTGTATCGCCAAAAAGATATTATGAGCTTCTGTCAATTCAGATTTCTGCAATCGAGCTTTTGCAGATTCCGCAGACGCTTGACAGTGTAACGGTTACAACGGCACAGCGAGTAAGGCTGTCAAAGCAAAAGATTTCCTTCCTTATCGGCTGTGTTGACGGAGAATTTCCTGCCGTACCTCACTGCTCGGGCGTGTTTTCCTCTTTTGAATTAAAGCTCCTTTCGCTAAATGATGTGAAGCTGTCTGAGGACTTCTCCGACCTTGCAAACCTTGAAACATTTATGGCTTATTGTTGTATGACATCACCGTCAGAGAAGCTGTA
>CALZCU010000139.1 GCA_945632055.1 uncultured Ruminococcus sp.
GATAACATTATTGTTCTGAGTGCATTTGCCGTTTATCTTTTGATGATGATTATAATCGGCTTTGTTTACTCAAAAAGCACCAAAAACAACGAGGACTATTTCCTCGGCGGAAGAAATTTAGGCGGCTGGACTGCGGCCCTGTCTGCACAGGCGTCGGATATGAGCGGCTGGCTTCTTATGGGACTTCCCGGCTCTGTTTACCTTGCAGGTACGGGCGAGGTCTGGATAGCAATCGGACTGCTTATCGGCACAATTCTCAATTGGTACATCGTTTCTGCAAGACTGAGAAAATATACGATAGTTGCAGGCAACTCGCTGACTATCCCCAGCTTTTTCCAGAACCGCTACCGTGATAAGAAGGGAATTATCAAAATCGTTTCAGCAAGCATCATCGCAGTTTTCTTCACCGTATACACAGCCTCAGCATTCAGCTCAGGCGCAAAGCTCTTTGCTACTCTGTTCTCAGACGGCAATACAGATGGAGAAAACTACAAGACTATTTATATGATAGGTCTTTGCATTGCGGCTCTTGTAATTCTCATTTACACATTTATGGGCGGCTTCAAGGCTGTTTGCACAACCGACTTTATTCAGGGTATGCTTATGCTCGTTGCAATTATGTCCGTTCCCGTTCTTGCATATGCAACTCTCACCTACAGCAATGGCTTCTCTGATTCGCTTGTTGCAAACGGAGTTTCAAACCCTGACAACTTCCTTAACTTCTTCAAAAATGATGACGGCTCACCTGTTTCTGCCGTATCGATTATTTCAAGCCTTGCCTGGGGACTCGGTTACTTCGGTATGCCGCATATCCTCATCAGATTTATGGCAGTTAAGAGCCACAGCGAAATTAAGAAATCAAGAAAAATCGCAATCTCCTGGGTTGTTATTTCGCTTGCCGCTTCCTGCCTTATCGGACTTGTTGCAAGGGGCTACCTCACAACTCAGCTTGATGCAAATTCAAGCGAAACAGCCTTTATCCGCACGATTCAGCAGTTCTTCTCCGGCAATGGAATTTTGATTTTCATCGGTGGTATTTTCCTTTGCGGAATTTTAGCGGCTATTATGTCGACCGCAGACAGCCAGCTTCTCGTTACAGCTTCGGCAGTTTCAGAGGATATGTATAAGGGTGCAATCAAGAAAAACACTTCCGAAAAGAACGCTCTCTGGGTTGGAAAGATTGCCGTTATCGTAGTTGCAGTAATTGCATTCTTCATCGCAATAGACCCCAAATCAAGCATTATGGGACTTGTTGCTGACGCTTGGGCAGGCTTTGGCTCAGCATTCGGACCGGTTGTACTGCTTGCGCTGTTCTGGAAACGCTCAACACTTGCCGGTGCAATTTCGGGTATGGCAACAGGCGCACTTACCGTTATCGTATGGGACTACCTCCCGCTCGTAAACGGTGCAACGCTTTACAAGGCAACTAACCTCTATTCCCTCGTTCTCGGCTTCGCCTTTGCACTCATCGTGAATGTGGTTGTTTCACTCCTCACAAAGAAGCCCTCAAAGGAGATTATAGACGAGTTTGAGTCAATCAAAACAATCGAAATCTGATTTATAGCGTTCAGAGTTTAGAGTTTAGATTCAAAAAAATATACACCGACTGTCATAGGCACAGTCGGTGTTGTTTTTGTTTCAAGAAAAGAATAGATAATAAAGAATATTTAGCTGAAAAAACTGCTTGATTTTTTCAGAATAATCATATATAATATTTATTGTTGCGTTGTTGTGCAACACTTTTCTGAATTATATTTGCGGGCGTGGCGGAATTGGCAGACGCGCTAGATTTAGGTTCTAGTGTCAACCGATGTGCAGGTTCAAGTCCTGTCGCCCGCACCAACGCAGTAAAAAGTCGAGAGCCTCAACACGCAATTCGGCGGTGTACCACCACAGGTAATTCGAGCAGAAAGGTTGATATTACCCAATCTTCTTTGCTCGACCGTTTACGAGCAATTTCCTATACGGTAAAAATCCCGAGCCTGTCTTTGACAGGTTCGGGTTTTTTTGCTTTAAGTATTTGATGATTTTCAGTTTTTTACGGCTACTCCCCATTCACCGTCTTGATTTGGTGCTTGAGGGGGCGGTGGCAATTTGCCGTTATTTGCTGAGCCTGAGCCGCCGTTTGACGCTGTTCCGTTATTCGCTGAGCCTTGGCTGTTATTATTCGTTGAGCTGTTACTGCCTTTTACGGTAGACGGTGAGAAGTGTGATTGTAATACACTTCTCAAATAGCTTGCCCCACTTACAACTGAACTATTCGTTTTAACAACAGTTACGCCATTGACTTGGTTGCTTCCGTCTGACGCTTCGTTTTCTTCAATTGCCTGACCCTCGTAGGTGTTTCCGTTAAGCACCATACTTTCAAAGGCATTTTCATCAACCAAATACACCTCAGCAGGCTTGATTTCCTCAACAATATCACCATAGCTCTTTGCCTTGCCTATGTTATAGACTAAAGGCAAGGCAATAAGCGCATATGTGACTATCATTATGGAGAATAGTGTGACTGTTCTTTTATTCAGCAGAATATCGGATAATTCAAACAGTTTTCTCATTAGACAGATTATTCAGCCTGCTCATACGATAATCTATCAGCACTTGAGGTGCAAATTGTTGATGTAATATCAAAAATTTCTACTTCAAATTCGGGTGCTTCGTATTCTCTTTTCATAATTAAATTCCTCCAATAAGTTTATTGTTTGTTTTTATTATTTTTTGCCTCTTCGACAAGGTTGGTATAATTAATTAAAGCATTTGAATAATTAATAATTGACTCGCTGATGATTTTATCATCGGAATTATCGGCTGCGGCAACTGAGTTGTAGCTGTTCTTAACAATATCTGAGAAATAGCACTTACCATTACTATCCTTAACGAAAAATGCCACATAGGTATTTTTGTCAAAATCTGTCGCAAGCATATTGTTAATGTAATAAATCTCTCTTGCATCGCCATTGCCTGAATAAATATTTTTGCTTAAAGCGGAATACATTACTGAATTTTTGTTATTCAATAATTCATTTACGCTAATCTCGCTCTCGCTAAAGCTTCCTTCCTTATCTGTTAAGACAACAGCGCCGTAATCGGAAAACTCAGAAAAGCTATGTCCGTCAACCGTAAATGAATATTTCAAGCCCCATGGCTCAATGTTCCTTATTGCTGTTGCTGATGTGAAAGTATACCGTCTGTCTGTAGCCTTATCATAAGTCAAACCGCTGACGCTTACAGCACTTTCATACTTAGTTGATTCAGTGATTCCACGCTCTGCAAGCGCATCATACATACCCTGAATACTGTTCAGCAGAGCAGTTTGTGCTTGTCGAAGCTGATCCTGAGTTTTCGGCGGAAATGTCGTATAATAACCGTTGGTAGCCTCTTCCATATAGGTTTTTATGTTGTTATACAATGATCTGTCTTTAACCGAACTTGTGTATGTGTAACCATTGTATGTAAAATCGAACATAACCCAGACAGGTGTTTTCATATTGAACAGGTAGAAATCGTTAAAGGTTACGCCTGCTCTGTTAAAACGCTGACCTGTGTTTGTCACAGTGTTAAAGATGAGATTTGCACTGTCATTTGTATTCTTTCCGACTTTTGTCGCATCTCTTCTCATCTCTTCAGCTGTTGGAATAGTGTCACCAAGACTGCCCTTTAACATATAGACATTATAGTCCGAAATGCCCGGATCGGTTTTCAAGTCAATATATTTTTTGCCTATCTTTATTGTACCATATGTGTCAACACTCCAAGGCTCTCTGAGGGTAAAGCTGTTGAAATAGTTGAATGAGTACGGCGGTCCGGCATATAGAATAGTCTCTGTCCTTATTGGCGTGCTAAAATCAAAGACAGAATCCGCATTTCTGTCGAGAGAGGTGTACCAGGTTGTAACCGACTGTGAATCACCGGTAGGCTTTGTAGCCGTTGCGCCAAGCGGAACCTGCTGTTGATACTTTCCGTATTGATGATTATCGTCATTATCGTAAAAATCATAATCATCCTCATTAACACCGCCTGTTTGTGAATACATAAATAATACAGGTACTGCTTTCTTCTGGAATCTTGCATAATATGTGTTGAACTTGCCTTCCTCAATCGTAACGGCAATCGAAGATGATACGCTTCTCAGCACATATTCAGAAGTTCCGTCAGCCTTCTCTTCTCTGCAATACCAGCCCGCAAAAGTATAATCATTCTGGTAATCAGGCGTTGCCTTGAACATTATTTGGTCACCGTCATTGCCTGCGGCATCAACACACTCAATTCTCTTCTCGCCGTTTACGGTTTGGGTATATTCAGCAACATCGTCACTAACCCAACCATCAGGCATCCTGGTTACCTTAACATATCCGCCTTCA
>CALZCU010000140.1 GCA_945632055.1 uncultured Ruminococcus sp.
CGAGGATACTCCCGAGCTTTATCTGAGCTTTGAGTCAGACAATAAAGCGGCGGCTTATCAGGGTAATATGAAGGTTGTCGGAACATATGTCCTTTCTGAAACCGAAGAAGGCGAAAAGAATATTGAAATTGATATTCCTACAGCACTCACAGGCACCTTTGGATATACAGTTTCAGGCAATGAGCTTACCGGCAGATCACTCAGCCTTACATACGGCGAGGGCGAGCAAGCACAGAAGATTGATTTTAACAGTGCAAGGCTCACTACACCTGAGGTTAAGCCTGAAGAAGGCTTTGAGCCTAATGACAAGCTGACAGGCAAATGGACCTATGACGACGGCTTTAACAAAATCAGCTATGAGTTTAAGGCAGACGGAACAGGTGTTTTCAACAATGCAAATACTCTGTACTACGACTTTTCCTACACCTGCACTGACAGCACAATTGCTATTAAATTTGTAACCTATCAGGAATTCAGCGATGAAATACAGTATGAGCTGAAGGACGATTCAATTATTTTTGCAGGTATGCAGTTTAAAGCAGACAATGAACCGGATACCTCATCTGAAGAATAAATCGGCGGTGTACCACCGCAGGTAATTCGAGCAGATAGATTGATATTGTCAAATCTTCTATGCCCGACTGTTTCACAGCAATTTACTAAAAGCAAAACAACTCCACACTATTTCAAGTCTTTTCAGGCAGCAGCGGTTTACGCTGTTGCCTTTTGGCTTTTAATGGAAAAGTGATTATTTTTCTCACAGCAATTAATAAAACCATAGAATTTTATATTATAGTTATTATGAAAAGAAAGCTTATAACTGCCGTCTTATTAATAAATATATTTCTTTTTATTGCTGTCAGCACTGTTTATTCGCAGACGGGCTTGGATTTGTCTGCGTTTAAGGTGTGCAGAAAGCTTTGTTTTGATAATAATGATTTTGGCTCGTTTATTTATGGTTTTGACAATACAACGCTTTATTCTGCCTCCGTATTCCCCAATGGTAAATTGTTCAGCGTGAATACAACAGGAAAAATTTACTCAGCAAATCACAGCAACGGCTGTTCCTATGCGCTTTCCGAAAAAAGCGGCAAATATTATGTTACCGAATTAGACAGCATAAAAGGCACTTCATCGGTCTATTCATTCGGTCAAATGAATAATGTATATCTCAATTCTTTTGCATTTAGTGACGGAAAAACATACTTCATTTTTACCGATAGTGAATACTCATATATTAAATCATATAACTCAAACCGCTCTTTTGTTAAAAAATACAGCTTCAACGGCAGTAATGTTAAAAGGCTGTTTACAAATAATTCCAAAGTGTACGCTCTGCTTTCAAACGGCAGTGTTTACAGACTTGACGCTAACGGTACACAATATTGTACGAGCATAAACGCAAGCTATGATTTTTGCAATGCAGGAGCAGGCTATATTTTCAGTGAGGTCGGTACGCTTACTCCACTTGACGGCAGCAGTACCTCCTATCGCCCGTCTGCCAAGCTTAACTGTATTCTGATGTGCGGCGGAGCAGAGCTTTATTCCGAGGGAAAAACTGTATACTTTAATTCCAGCGGAGAAAAATCATATAAAACAGGAAGTGAAATTCAGGCATTGTTTTATTATGATAATAAGGTTGGTTTTCTGAACGCAGACTACACTGTAGACACAGTCAGGCTGTCTTCATTCAGCAAAGACAGGAGTGAATTGCCGACTCAGAGCAACAGCAATAGTGAATCCAAAATAATAATATCAGACGGACATATATCGCAAATAAAGGCAGGAACAACAGTTAAAGTGTTTAAAAGTCGATTAGGTGATGAAATAACGATATTTGACCGAAGCGGAAATAAGGTTACAAGTGGGAAATTAAAGACAGGATATTATGCGATGATTTCCTCGGAGCAATACGAAATTGCAGTCAACGGTGACATAACAGGAGAGGGCAATGTAAAGTCAAATGATTTGTCGGCATTGATGGCGCATTTTGTAGGAAAATCAGAGCTGAGCGGTGTTTGTCTTACTGCGGCTGATTATAATAATGACGGAAAAATCAACAACGCTGACCTTGTGAGCATTGCAAGAAATCCCTATCCCTCCTCCTGATAGGTCAAGGACATTATACAAAAAGCCTCCGCAACTAATGCGGAGGCAAATTTTATTGCTGAGTATTCGCTTGTGTTTCAGAGCTTTCCTTGCCCTTGCTTACAATGATTGTGATATTTGTGCCGTATTCAACGGTATCGCCGACCTGATGATTCTTATAGCCTATTACTCTGCCCTCGGCTACCGTATCACTGTATTGTTCTTCGGCTGTTGCGAGAAGTCCCTGAGCAGCAATATCGGAAGCCGCCTGGTCAAGCTTTGAGCCTTCAATCTTTGGAAGCTCCCTCATCTGAGAGCCCTTGCTTACAGTAACGCTAATCAGTATTCCGTCATCCTGAGTAACCTTTGATCCGGCAGGCGGATTCTGAGAAGAAACAATACCTTCAGCATATTTATCGCTGTACTCATCTGTGTAATTTCTGAAAACGGTGATTTTGGTATCACCCTGAACCTGCTTAACAACATCGTCATATTTCATTCCGACATAATCGGGAATTGTGGGTCCCGTCCACTCTGTGCTCTGTGTTGAAGGCTCGGTGTCAGAAGTATTTCCCCCGAACATACCTGCAAGAGGATTTTGCATAAGCCAGAATACTCCTGCTATTCCCAAGACCAACACGGTGACTGCGGCTGAAATAATTACAATTGAAGTATGCGACATTCCGTTTCGGTTTTTATGAGAGGAAGTACCCTTAGAAATATTCATACTTGCGGTGCGTGAGATTTCCTCCTGAATAGCCTTTGCCGTATGGGCAACCGAAAGCTGAGAACGAAGCTCGTCAAAGTCGGTAATTCGATTTTCTCTTTCAACCTGTAAGCCGTTTGCAAGTGCAGATACAACATGAGGAGGCAGATGCTTCACAGTTGTTGTACTCATCAGCAGTCTGCTGTCCTTGCGGCGCTCCGGTGCACTCTTTGGCAAATGACCTGTCAGTGCATAGAAAAGCGTTGAACAGAAGCCGTATATGTCAGTAATGTCATCAAGCGGAAAATTGTCGTCATATTGCTCGGGAGCTGCTGCACCCGAAAAAAGCTGTGATTTCAGTGCTGTGCCACGCTTGCGCTCATTCTCCGTTGCGAAGCCTGAGATTTTAATTTTACCGGATGAGGTGATAAAAATATTTTTCGGTGCGATTGCATAGTGTCCTATTCCACGCTTATGCAGAGCTTCAAGGGCTGAAATAACAGGCATAAACAGAGGTCTTGCAATATCCCACTCAAGACTGCCGTTGCTTCTTTCAACATACTCCTCAAACGGGATTAAGTCCTCTTTTTCTTCAATTACATAGGCGGTGTTATTCTCTTCAAATATATTGTGAACCTTGATTAAAGCAGAAAGGTCACGAAGCTCACAAAGCACCTTATAGTACGAAACAAAACTGTCCTTGAGCCTGTTGTAGACAAGACGATTTTCATAGTTGATTTTAATCTCACAGGTCCCTTCATCACGACTGAAAAGACCAATAGGAAGAAACTCACAGACAGAAACAACATCGCCTGTCTGCTTATCAAAAGCTAAGTAGTGCGTGCTTTCACCGTTTGTATCCATCCCGACTCCGACAATGTATCTGTTCGCAAGCACAGTGCCATATGGCAAAAAAGGTGCACGCTGTTTATCGGAATTGTTAAAACCGCACTCAGGGCAGACAACATTTCTTCCGATTTCCTGCATACAGCCCATACACAATGACATACTTTTTTCACTCCAAATTTCAAATATAAATTCCAAATCGAAATCATAAGGCAACACAGCACAATTATAAGCATACGCTCGGTGCAGTATTGCCTTCATATACTCATTTTTTTCATAAAGAATTATAGCACAAGATTATTATTCTTTTCAAGATTAATGCGTGTCATTATAATTACAGTTTTGTTATAGAAAATAGAGTTTCAGCGAAAAGTCGAGTGCCTCGACACGCAATTCGAGCAGACAGGTTGATATTTTTAAGCCTTCTCTGCCCGACCGTTTTGGAGCAATTTCCTATAAAATAAAAAATGGTGGAGATAACGGGGCTCGAACCCGTGACCTCTTGACTGCCAGTCAAGCACTCTCCCAGCTGAGCTATACCCCCATATAGACTTGTATATAAACTATTATACACAAGATATGTTATTTTTTATTTATAAAAAGGAATTAAATATAATTATATATATTCCTGTTTCAGATTAATTATAAGTATTGCAGTTCCGTCATATATTTTTATTTTTGCCTTTTCGGAAAT